>CACKIQ010000016.1 GCA_902600245.1 uncultured Pelagibacteraceae bacterium
TTTTGTGTATATTTTTAAAATCATTAAAAATTCTATTTTACAAAAGTTAAAAATTTCTTAAATAATTTTAGTTAATAAATTTATAATATAAATGAAACTCACAAAAGAACAGATAAAAGAGATTAAAAATCAACAGTCTCAAGCAAACGAGACTAAAAGAGTAACTGCTCCCGACCTTGAAAAAATTTTGTATGAGGCCATTCCAGCTTTAGATCATGGTTTTGTAAGAGTTGTTGACTATATGGGTGATGACACCTCTATAGTTCAATCAGCTAGAGTATCATATGGAAAAGGAACCAAAAAAGTTTCAACTGATCAGGGTTTAATAAAATATTTAATGAGACATTGGCACAGTACTCCATTTGAGATGTGTGAAATAAAATACCACATTAAATTACCAATCTTTATAGCAAGACAGTGGATTAGACATAGAACAGCAAATGTTAATGAGTATTCAGCAAGATATTCAATTCTGGATAAAGAATTTTATCTACCTTCAAAAGAAAATTTAGCTTCTCAATCGACTAGTAATCGACAAGGTAGAGGAGATGTACTTGAAGGCGAACAAGCGAATGAAGTTTTAGAGCTTTTAAAAAATGATGCTGAGAGGACTTATGACAATTATGAGACAATGCTTAATGAAAGATTTGATGGATCTACTATTGATGAAAATAAAAAAGGTTTAGCAAGAGAACTTGCGAGAATGAACTTGACTTTGAATACTTACACTCAATGGTATTGGAAAACAGATTTATTAAATTTAATGAACTTTTTAAGATTAAGAGCAGATAGTCATGCTCAATATGAAATTAGAGTTTATGCAGATATAATGTTGGATACTGTGAAAAAGTGGGTTCCAATCACATATGATGCATTTATAGATTATAGAGTTGGGGGTACGGAAGTATCTGCAAAAGGAAAACAAATTATTCAAAAATTTATTAAAGGAGAGAATGTTGATGCTGAAGATTCAGGTCTTTCTAAAAGAGAGTGGAATGAATTAATGGAAGCTTTTGATCTTAAAGATAAGTTGATTTAATTTTTTCAGCAAAACTTAAATAAATTTTTGAAATTTCATGCTCTGGATTAGCCTCAACTATTGGCTTTCCTTCATCACCCATTTTACCAACTTCAGGATTGATAGGAATTTCACCCAAAAATTCTTTGTTAAATTCCTCTGCAGTTCTTTTCACACCACCTTCTCCAAAAATTTTATATTTTTTTCCATCGTCACCAATAAAAAAACTCATATTATCAACTAATCCTAAAATTTTTACCTTAAGTTTATCAAACATTTTTATTCCTCTTTTTACATCCAAAAGAGCTACTTCCTGAGGTGTACTAACAATTATTGCTCCATCCATTCTTATTTCTTGAGAAAAGGTTAATTGTGTATCACCAGTTCCTGGAGGCATATCAACAATTATAAAATCTAAATTTTTCCAATTTACTTTTTGAGTAAACGTTTTAATTGCACTCGTAACCATAGGGCCACGCCATATCATTGGGGTTTGTTGATCAGCTAAAAAACCAATCGACATGCATTGAATATCGTATTTATTTATTGGATCTAATTTTTGACCGTCACTTTTAGGTTTTTCATTAATATCAAACATTTTAGGAATTGATGGTCCATAAATATCTGCATCTAATATACCAACTTTGCATCCAATTTTTTTTAGCGCTAAAGCTAGATTCGTTGCAAATGTAGATTTGCCAACACCACCCTTTGCGCTGGATATAGCTATAGTAAACTTTGTTCCTACAATTGGATTTTTAGTGAATTTTTTAGGCTCTAGCTTGCTTTTCATTGCGGCACTAAGTTCAGGTTTTTTGTCTGCCATAAAACTATCATTACTTGTTTTTTGCAATAAAGACACTATATAAGTTGCCATATGTCAGATGATTTTAGAGGCAAAGGAGGAAGTCCATGGGGCTCACCTCCAGGAGGTGGTAGTGGTAATGGATCAGGAAGAGGTCCTACACCACCAAATATAGACGAGTTAATTAAAGATATTCAAGATAAAATTAAAAAATTTTTACCAGGTGGAAAAACGTCAGGTGGAAAATCAATTAGTTTAATTTTACTTGTTTTAGCTTTTGTATGGTTAGCAAGTGGTCTTTACAGAGTTCTACCAGACGAGCAAGGAGTTGTTTTAAGATTTGGAAAATTTATAAAAACCACACAACCTGGATTGAACTATCATATACCTTTTCCAGTTGAAACTGTGCAAACACCTAAAGTTACAAAAGTAAATAGAATGGATATTGGGTTTAGATCAGAGAGAGATAGTGGTTTTTCAACAGGTGGTGGTGTTGCAGATGTTCCACAAGAAAGTTTGATGTTAACTGGAGATGAAAATATAGTTAATATAGATTTCTCAGTTTTTTGGGTAATCAAAGATGCTGGAAATTTTTTATTTAAAATTCAAGACCCAGAGGGCACAGTAAAAGCTGCAGCAGAAACCGCGATGAGAGAAGTAATAGCAAAAAGTGATATCCAGCCAATTTTAACAGAAGGTAGATCTAAAATTGAGTTAGAGACACAGGAAATCATCCAAACTATTTTAGATGATTATGAAAGTGGAATTCAAATTACTCAGGTGCAAACTCAAAAAGCAGATCCACCTGATCAAGTAATCGATGCATTTAGAGATGTACAGGCTGCAAGAGCAGATATGGAAAGATCTAAAAATGAGGCTGAAGCTTATGCCAATGATGTAATTCCAAGAGCAAGAGGGGAAGCGCAAAAAATTTTACAAGCTGCTGAAGCGTATAAGAAAGAAGTTGTCGCAAAAGCCGAGGGTGAAGCAAGTAGATTTATAGCAATTTACAGTGAATATAAAAATGCAAAAGCAGTCACACAGGAAAGAATGTATTTAGAGACTATGGAAAAAGTTTTGGCAGATATAGATAAAGTAATTATTGAAAAAAACGCAGGATCAGGCGTAGTACCTTATTTGCCTTTACCTGAATTAAAAAAGAAAGCGACAAATTAAAATGAAAGCTGGAAAAATAATAGCTGGTATATTGGTTGTCATCGGTGTTGTAGCTTTTTTATCAATAATAATAGTTAAAGAGGTAAATCAAGCTATTATACTTCAATTTGGTGATCCAAAAAGAATTATAATGAAACCAGGTTTAAACTTTAAAATTCCATTCATTCAAAACGTAGTTTATTTAGATAAAAGAATTTTAAATTTAGATGCACCGCCTGAGGAAGTTATCGCATCAGATCAAAAAAGATTAATTGTAGATGCATTTGCAAGATTCCAAATCATTGATCCACTCAAGTTTTATATTTCAGTTGGAAATGAAAGAGTTGCAAGATCAAGATTATCAACAATTATTAATTCACGAATAAGAAATGTTTTAGGTCAAGAGGAATTACAAACATTGTTATCTAAAGATAGATCTAAACAAATGGCATTAATTAAAGAAGGTGTAAACAATGAAGCACAAAACTTTGGAATTAATATTGTAGATGTTAGAATTAAAAGAGCAGATCTCCCTCAAGCAAACAGTGATGCAATTTATAGAAGAATGCAAACAGAAAGGGAGAGAGAGGCAAAAGAATTTAGAGCTAAAGGAGCAGAGATGGCTGTTACAATAACATCAACTGCTGATAAAGAAGTTACAGTAATTTTAGCAGATGCTCAAAAACAATCAGAGATCATGAAAGGTGAGGGCGATGGACAAAGAAATAAAATATTTGCTGATGCATTTGGCCAAGATCCAGAATTTTTTGCTTTCTATAGAGCCATGCAGGCATACGAAAAAGCTCTAATTGGTGGTGAAACTTCTCTTATTTTATCTCCTGATAGTGAATTTTTTAAGTTTTTTGGAAATATAAAACCGGAAATCCAACAATAATTCTTAAATGAGTGAGCTAGTTATAGCTTTTGGTCTTTTTTTATTTATTGAAGGAATTTTGTACGCCTTATTTCCAGCAAAAATGAAAAGTATTTTGAAAAAATTAGAACTTATTACAGATAGTCAACTTAGATCAGGTGGACTTATTTTTACATTAATAGGTTTTGTAATTATTTATTACTTTAAAAGCTAATATGAGAAAAATTAAAATTATATTTTTAACAATAATTTCATCATTCATTTTTTCATTTAGTGTTAACTCTAAACCAGTTCCTGAATCATTCGCAGATCTTGCAGATAAATTAATGCCTTCTGTAGTAAATATTTCTACTACAACTACTATTGTAACCAACACTAATCCATTTCCATTTCAATTTCCACCAGGATCTCCTTTTGAAGATATGTTTAAAGAATTTGGGACACCTCAGGAAAGAAAATCAGCTGCGTTAGGATCTGGATTTATAATAGATGAGAAAGGAGTTGTAATTACAAACAACCACGTAATTCAAGATGCTGATGATATTATTGTTAGAGTAAATGGTGATCAAGAGTTTAAAGCAAAGGTTTTAGGTGCAGATCCTCTTATGGATATTGCAGTTCTACAATTAGAAACAGATGAAAAGTTTATTCCTGTGGCTTTTGGAGATTCAGATAAAGCAAGAATTGGAGATTGGGTTTTAGCAATTGGAAATCCATTTGGTTTAGGTGGAACAGTTACAGCTGGAATTATTTCTGCTAGAAATAGATCAATTGGTTTATCAAGATATGAGGATTTTATACAAACAGATGCATCTATAAATTCTGGAAATTCAGGTGGACCTCTATTCGATATGGATGGTAAGGTGATTGGAATTAATACTGCAATTCTTGGACGTAATGGTTCGATTGGTATTGGATTTTCCATACCATCAAACAGTGCTCAAATTGTGATAAAACAATTAATCGAATTTGGTGAAACAAAAAGAGGCTGGCTGGGTGTTAGAATTCAAGATGTAACAAAAGAAATTGCTGAAGTTGAAAAATTAGACAAAGCTAGAGGGGCTCTTGTTGCAAGTGTTGCAGAAAATAGTCCATCAGAAAAAGCTGGAATACAAGCTGGTGATATTATTTTAGAATTCAATGGAGAAAAAATAAACCAAATGAAAGAACTCCCAGCTATTGTTGCAAGAACAGAAGTTGGAAAAAAAGTTGATGTTAAAATCTGGAGAGATAAAAAAGAAATAATTAAAAATGTTATTTTAGGAAGATTAGAAACTTCAGATGATTTTAAAATTAGCAAAAATCAGGAAACCCAAAAACGAAATAACGAAGAAATAATTGAAAGTCTAAGAATTGCAGTAAGACCATTAACCAAAGAAGATATTAAAAATAGAAATTTACCAAATCAGACAACAGGACTTGTCATAACAAAAATTGCAAATAATAGTCCTGTAGCAAATTCAATAGAGCTTAATAGTATTATTGTTGAAGCTCAAAAGAAAAAAATTCGATCAGCAGATGATTTAAGAAATATTACTAAGGAAGTTTTAAATTCAAATCAAAAAACAGTTTTACTCGCAATCTATAATAATCAAAATCAAAGAAGATATATTGGTGTTAAACTAGATTAATCATGGATTTAAGTTCCAAGATTATACTTATATCAGGACCTACAGCATCAGGAAAATCAAGCTTTGCAATTAAAATTGCAAAGAAAATTAATGGTGAAATTATTAATGCAGACAGCATACAAGTGTATAAGCAGTTTAAAATTCTATCAGCTAGACCAGATCCAAAACAATATCAAAAAATCAGACATCATTTATATGGTTTCCATGATGTTACAAAAAACTTCTCTACAGGTGATTGGTTAAAACTTGTAAATAAAACTATTAAGGAAGTTCAAAAAAGAAAAAAAACTCCAATACTTGTTGGAGGTACAGGTTTATATTTTAAGGCTTTAACCCATGGACTTGTAAAAATTCCAAATATTTCTCTAAAGTTAAGAAATCAAATTAGAGATTTGCAAAAAAAACTTGGACAAAAGAAGTTTTATGAAAAACTATTAAAATTAGATCCATCCTCAAGAGGAAAAATAAACCCTACAGACACTCAAAGATCTATTAGAGCTTACGAGGTAAAAAAATTTACAAAGAAACCACTTTATGAATGGTTTAAAAATACAAAATCAAACTTTCTAGAAGCTGATTTCTTTAAAGTTTATATTGACTATCCTCGGCAAGAATTAATAGAGCGTATTAATCTGAGAACAAGAAAGATGATAGAAAATGGAGCAATAAAAGAAGTTAAAAATTTTGTAAAACTTAAGGTCAGAAAAGATAAAAGTGTAAATAAGGCCATAGGAGTGATGGAGATTAAAGATTTTCTAAATAAAGAAAAAGATCTAGATCAAATAAAAGAAAAAATAGCCATAAAAACTAGACAATACGCCAAAAGACAAAGCACTTGGGCTAGAGGTAATATGACTAGCTGGATAAAGTTAAAGCCACAAGACATAAATAAATTTTTAAAAAAAATTTAAAATTCTCATTCTTAAACTTGACCAATGAGTACAACTTCAGCTAGATTGCATAATGCCAAAATTATTTACTGGAGCAGAAATTGTATTTAAATGTCTTGAAGACCAAAAGGTAGAGCATATTTTTGGTTATCCAGGCGGTGCAGTGTTACCGATTTATGATGAATTAAAAAATCATCCTTCTATAAAACATATTTTAGTTAGACATGAACAAGGTGCAGGTCATGCAGCTGAAGGATATGCAAGATCATCTGGGAAACCAGGAGTAGTTTTAGTCACATCAGGTCCCGGAGCTACAAATGTTGTAACTGCCTTAACAGATGCTTATATGGATTCTGTTCCATTAGTTTGTATTTCTGGTCAGGTTCCAACACATTTGATTGGAACTGATGCCTTTCAAGAATGTGACACTACAGGAATTACAAGACCTTGCACGAAACATAATTGGTTAGTTAAAGACATAAATGATCTTTCAAAAATTATGCATGAAGCATTTAGGGTTGCAACAACTGGACGACCTGGGCCAGTTTTGATTGATATTCCAAAAGATGTTCAGTTCGCAAAAACAAAATATAAAAAACCAAATAATGAAAAAAAATTAAATGGAAAATCGCATAATAAATTTTCTCAAGATCAAATTGACGAATTAGTTAAATTATTAAGCAAGTCCAAAAAACCAATCATCTATAGTGGTGGTGGAGTAATTAACTCAGGCCCAAAAGCAAGTCAGGCTTTAAGAGAATTTGTTGACTTAACTGGTTTTCCTATAACTTCTACACTTCAAGGATTAGGTGCGTACCCTGGAGATGATAATCAATTTTTAGGAATGCTTGGTATGCATGGTACATATGAAGCAAATAATGCTATGCATGATTGTGATCTTTTAATTAACATTGGCGCAAGATTTGATGATCGTATTACTGGAAAAATCGATGAGTTTTCACCAAATTCAAAAAAGGTTCATATTGATATAGATCCATCATCAATTAATAAAATTATCAAAGTGGATCTAGCAATAGTTGGAGACGTTACGAGTGTAATCAGTAAAATTAACAAAACAATTATTAAAAGAAAAAATGGTCATAGCAAGTCCAATAAATCAAATATTGCTAAGTGGTGGGAACAAATTGAAAAATGGAGAGAAAAAGACTCTCTTAATTTTGTAAATAGCAATGAAAGTATAAAACCTCAACATGCTGTTCAAAGACTTTATGAATTAACTAAGAATAAAGATACTTATGTTACAACAGAGGTTGGGCAACACCAAATGTGGGCTGCTCAACATTATAAATTTAATAAACCAAACAGATGGATGACATCTGGTGGTTTAGGAACTATGGGATATGGGTTGCCAGCAGCAGTTGGAGTTCAAATTGCTCATCCTGAAAAACTTGTAATAGATATTGCAGGAGAGGCTTCAGTATTAATGACTATGCAAGAAATGTCTACAGCAGTTCAATATAATCTTCCTATAAAAATATTTATTTTGAACAATCAATATATGGGAATGGTTAGACAATGGCAGGAGTTGCTTCATGAAAAAAATTATTCTGAGAGTTATTCTGAAGCATTACCTGATTTCTTAAAAATGGCAGAGGCATATGGATGTAAAGGAATTAAAGCAGATAATCCATCTGACCTTGATGATAAAATTCAAGAAATGATTGATTATGATGGACCAGTTATTTTTGATTGCCACGTGGATCCTAATGAAAATTGTTTTCCAATGATCCCATCTGGAAAACCACATAACCAAATGATTTTAGGTAAAAATGATCAAGAGGAAAATAAAATCAAAGGAAAAGGCAAAGCCTTAGTATAATTATAATGCCGAAATCAAAGTCAGCTTACAGCATACCGACGAAGAAACAAAAACCAGATACATATATTTTTGTAGTATGGGTTGATAATGAGGCTGGAGTTTTGGCAAGAGTAGTCGGTTTATTTTCCGGGCGTGGATACAATATCGAGTCATTAGCAGTTGCTGAGGTTGATGCAGTAAAAAATATTTCAAGAATAACAATTGTTACTACTGGAACACCTCAAGTAATTGATCAAATAAAACTTCAATTAACAAAGTTAGTGCCTGTCCATAAAGTTGCTGAATTTAAAAGAGAGGATAAAGGTGTAATTTTTAAAGAAATGGCTTTATTTAAAGTTGTAGGAAAAAGAAATAAAATTGAAAAATGTTTAAATGCTTGTAAAAAATTTAATCCAGTAATATTAGATGAAACAAAAACTTCAGCAGTAATTCAAATAACTGCTCTTAGAAGAGAAATTGATAAAATGAATAAAAAATTAAAGCCTTTAGGTCTTATTAGTACTTCGAGAACTGGGGCAGTAGCTATGACCAGAGGTGCTAGAATATTTAATTAATATAATAGGAGAGACTATATGAAAATGTTTTATGAAAAAGATGCAGATGTAAACCTGATCAAGAGTAAAAAAGTTGCCATTTTTGGTTATGGAAGCCAAGGACACGCTCATGCATTAAACCTAAAAGATAGTGGAGTAAAAGATATAGTTGTTGCTTTGAGAGAAGGTTCGTCGAGTGCAGCTAAAGCAGAGTCAAAAGGATTAAAGGTAATGAATTTATCTGATGCCGCAGAGTGGGCTGATGTTGTGATGATTCTTACACCAGATGAATTACAAGCAGAGATTTATAAAAATCATATTGAACAAAGAGTAAAAGAAGGAACAAGTATAGCTTTTGCTCATGGTTTAAATGTTCATTACGATTTAATTAAAGCAAGAAAAGATCTAGATGTTTTTATGGTTGCTCCAAAAGGACCTGGTCACTTAGTTAGAAGTGAATATGAAAAAGGAGGTGGAGTGCCTTGTTTATTTGCTGTTCATCAAAATGGTTCAGGAAAGGCAAGAGACTTAGCTTTATCTTATGCTTCAGCAGTTGGTGGAGGAAGATCAGGAATTATTGAAACCACATTCAAAGACGAAGTTGAAACAGATTTATTTGGTGAACAAACAGTACTTTGTGGAGGTTTGGTTGAGTTAATTAAAAATGGTTATGAAACTTTAGTTGAAGCTGGATATGAACCAGAGATGGCATACTTTGAGACAGTTCATGAAGTTAAATTGATTGTTGATTTAATTTATGAAGGTGGAATTGCGAATATGAATTATTCTATTTCAAATACTGCTGAATATGGTGAATATCAATCTGGACCAAGAGTAGTTAACAAAGAAGAAACTAAAAAAAGAATGAAAGAAGTTTTGGCTGAAATTCAATCTGGAAAATTCACTAAAGAGTGGATGGATGAATGCAAAAATGGTCAAAAAAACTTCCTTGCTACGAGAGCGAAATTAGCCGAGCACCCTGTTGAAAAAGTTGGTGCAGAACTAAGAGCTATGATGCCTTGGATAGGTAAGAAAAAATTAGTTGATAGCGATAAAAGTTAAATTTTATCAGTAAATTATTGCTACTATAATTCAATTATTTCACTTATACTTTTTTAAATAAATTTAAAAAACGAGGGGAATAATGAAGACTAAAAATATAGTAAGAATACTATTGTCGTTAGTTCTAGTATTAGGATTTTCTTCAGCATGGGCAAAAACTATTAAATGGTCTATGCAAGGAGACAGTCTAACGCTAGATCCACATGCACAAAATGAAGGTCCAACTACACAAGTATCTAGACAAGTTTACGAAGCTCTAGTTCAAAGGGGTTTGGACATGAAAATAGGACCTGCTTTGGCAACAAAATGGAAAGCTACTGATCCAAATACTTGGATTTTTACTTTAAGAGAAGACGCTAAGTTTTCAGATGGTTCTGGAATGACTTCTGCGGATGTTGTTTTTAGTATATTAAGAGCTAAGCAAAGAACATCTGATTTTAAAGAATACATAAGCACTGTTGCTAATGTTGAAGCGGTTGGAGATTACTCTGTTAAAATAACTACAAGTAAACCTAACCCTATTCTTTTAAACCAATTGTCTAACATTTTTATAATGTCTAAAGCTTGGTCAGAGAAAAACTTTGCAATGTCTCCACAAAATTGGGATGCAGGACAAGAAACTTTCTCTGCTACTAATGCTATGGGAACTGGTCCTTTTAAAATAACTTTAAGAGAACCAAATACTAAAACAGTGTTTAAAAGAAATAAACATTGGTGGGGTGAGATGAAGGACAAAAAAGTAACTCAAATTGAATTAATGCCTATAAAAAATGCAGCTACAAGAGTTGCAGCTTTATTGTCAGGTGAAATTGATATAGTTACTGATGCTCCAGTTCAAGATTTAAAAAGAATTGGATCTTCTTCAGGTCATAAAGTTGAAAGTACAGCTCAAATGAGAACAATTTTTTTAGGTATGGATCAAGCAGTTGACAAATTAAGAACCGGAAATACAGGTGATAATCCATTCAAGAAAAAAGAAGTAAGACAAGCTCTTTATCAAGCAATTGATATAGAAGCGATCAAGAAAAAAGTTATGAGAGGTTTAAGTGAACCAGCAGGCATTATAACTTTCCCAGGTGTAAATGGGTATACAGCTGATCTTGATAAAAGATTACCTTACGATGTTAATGCTGCAAAAAAACTTTTAGCTGATGCGGGTTATCCTAATGGTTTTGACGTTGAACTTAGATGTCCTAATGACAGATATGTAAACGATGAGGCAATATGTACTGCTGTTGTTGGAATGTTGGGTAAAATTGGAGTTAACGTTAACTTATTTGCTCAAACTAAAAGTAAACACTTCAAAGAGCTTAAAGATGATCAAGGTGATTTTTACATGCTAGGATGGGGTGTTCCAACTTTAGATAGTCACTATGTTTTCCATTACTTATATGAGACTGGTGCTAGCTGGAACAAAGTTAATTTTAGTAACGCCGATGTTGATGCTGCAATTAGAGTTATGGAAGGTGAAGTTGATTTAGATAAGAGAAATGCTGCCATTGCAAAAGCTTGGAAAATAGTAAAAGATGACATTTCTTATCTTCCTTTACATCACCAAGTAATTTCTTGGGCATCTAAAAGTAATGTTAATGTTCCTATCAGACCGAATAACGAACCGTTATTCAGAACTGCTAGTTTTAACTAATTAAAAATTATTACAAGCCCTTTAAAAATTTAAAGGGCTTGTAAGTTTAAACCTTCACAAATTGATAAAATATTTTTTTAAAAGGCTGTTTCAATCTGCTTTGGTGATGTTGGTTGTCGCCTTTGTGTCTTTCTCTTTATTTAATTTTGTTGGAGATCCAATTAATAACATGGTTGGAGAAGAAACTTCTGATGAGGAAAGAGCAGAGTTGCGAGAAACGCTCGGTTTAATGGATCCAATTCATGTTCAATTTTCAAGATTTATAGTTAATGCTTCTAAAGGTGAGTTTGGGATTTCATATCAATTAAGAAGACCTGTTTCAGAATTAATAGTTGAAAGATTACCTGCAACTATTGAACTTGTTGTTATTTCTGCAATAATTGCACTTGTGACTGGTACATTATTAGGAGTTTATACCGGTATAAATCGAAAAGGCTTTTTAAGTGATTTTGTTTTGGCAGTCTCCTTATTAGGGGTTTCACTCCCCACATTTGTAATTGGTATATTATTTATATATTTGTTTGCAGTGATCTTAGGAATATTGCCTTCTTTTGGAAGAGGAGAAGTTGTTGATTTAGGTTTTTGGACTACAGGATTTTTAACAGTCTCTGGGCTTAAAGCAATTATACTTCCTTCTGTAACATTAAGCCTTTTCCAAATGACTTATATCATCAGACTTGTCCGAGCAGAGATGATGGAAATATTACAAACAGATTATATTAAATTTGCGCGTGCTCGAGGTATTAGTGAAAATAGTATTAAATACAGACATGCATTAAAAAATGGATTGATACCAGTAATAACTATAGCAGGAATAAATATTGGAACTCTAATTGCGTTTTCAATTATTACTGAAACTGTTTTTCAATGGCCTGGTATGGGCTTCTTATTTATTCAAGCAGTTCAATTCGTAGATATACCAATCATGTCAGCTTATTTAGTTTTTATAGCTTTTGTTTTTGTAATGATAAATTTTATAGTTGATATTCTTTATTATTTAATTGATCCAAGAATAAGAGTTAAAGGAGATGCTGCAAGTGGATAACAAAACTTTAAGTACTTGGGAAAGAATAAAAGATAGTGACATATATCATAGCTTTATTAAATCGCCTACTGCCATTATATCATCTACTATCTTGTTTATAATTTTTTTCTGTTCTTTTTTTGTTGAGCTTATAACTCCTTACAATCCCTTTGATCCATCCTCTCTATCATTGATGGATGCATTCACACCACCTTCATGGACAGAAGATGGTCTTGCTAAATTTATTTTAGGTACTGATGGACAAGGAAGAGATATGTTATCAACAATTTTGTATGGATGTAGGATTTCTTTAATAGTAGGTTTTTCTGCAATAATTTTTAGCTTAATTCTTGGAGTTGGATTGGGATTAACAGCAGGATTTTTTGGGGGAAAATATGAAATGATAGTAATGAGGTTAACTGATGTTCAGTTAACAGTACCAAGTATTTTGATGGCATTGTTGGTTGATGGAATAGCAAGAGGATTAATCTCGAGAGAAATGCATGATGAAATGGCAATTTATGTTTTAATATTTGCAATCGGGATTTCAGAGTGGCCACAATTTGCTAGAGTTTCCAGAGCTGCAACTTTAGTGGAAAAAAATAAAGACTATGTTTCAGCATCAACAATAATTGGGGTTTCTAATATAATTATTATGTTTAAACATATTTTACCAAATATTTTAAGACCGGTGTTAGTAATTGGAACTATTGGTTTAGCTCTTGCTATTTTAGCTGAGTCTACTTTAAGTTTTTTAGGAGTTGGTGTACCTCCGACAACACCTTCTCTAGGGACATTGATACGACTTGGTAATGACTTTTTATTTTCAGGAGAATGGTGGATAACTTTTTTTCCAGCAATTTTCTTAGTTATTTTAGCATTTTCAATTAATTTATTAGGGGATTGGATGAGAGACACTTTAAATCCAAAATTAAAAAAATGACATTTTTAAAAATAAACAATCTTAGTGTTGATTATCAAATGAGAAAAGAAACGGTTCATGCTGCTAAGAATGTGAATATTGAGGTTAATAAAGGAGAAATTTTAGGATTAGTTGGAGAGTCTGGATCAGGAAAAAGTACAGTAGGAAACGCTATTATAAATTTAATTGATGAGCCAGGTAAGATATCTAGTGGATCAGTTATTTTAGGCGATCTTAACATTCATGAAAATTCTGAAAGTATTGTTAAATACAGGGGAAATAAAATTGGATTGATATTTCAAGATCCTCAAACTTCACTTAACCCAATTCTTACAGTGGGTGAACAGCTAATTGAAACAATTCAAACTCATCTTAAATTAAGCAAAGAAGAAGCAAAAAATAAATCTATAAATTTATTAAAAGAGGTTGGTATAAAAGATGCGGAGACAAGATTTGATAATTATCCTCACCAGTTCTCAGGTGGAATGAGACAGAGAGTAGTAATTTCTTTAGCTCTATGTTGCGAACCAGAATTATTAATTGCAGATGAACCAACAACAGCATTAGATGTATCAATTCAATCTCAGATTTTAGAACTAATTAAAAAATTAACAAAAGAAAGAAATCTTGCTGTAATCTTAATTACTCATGACATGGGAGTTATAGCTGAGACTGCTGATCGTGTAGCGGTTATGAAAAATGGTAATTTAGTTGAAATTGGTGAAACTAAAAAAATATTAACCAATCCACAAGAAAATTATACCAAAAGTTTAGTGAGCTCAGTTCCACCAACTAATAAAAAAATTTCAAGATTTGTAATAGTTGAAAAAGAAAACAGTGACAAAAAAGAAAATAATATCAAGATATTAAATAGATGGTCAAAGAAAGAAATTATAAGTCAAGATTTAGTTCAGATAAAAAATTTGAATAAAAGTTTTGATGATAATTTTTTTACAGAAAGTTCTAAAAATTCTGTGATGGCTGTTAATAATGTTTCATTTGAAATAAAAGAGGGCGAATCTTTTGGCTTGGTAGGAGAAAGTGGGAGTGGAAAATCTACAATTGCTAAAATGATTGTAAATTTATTTAAACCTACATCTGGTGATATTTTCTTTGATAACGTTTGTATAACTAAAATTAAACAGAGATCTGAATTAATGAAATTTAGAAAACAAATTCAAATGATATTTCAAGATCCTTATTCTTCACTAAATGGAAGATTAAAAGTAAAAGATATAATTGCAGAACCAATTACACTTCATAACCCATCTATATCTACTTTAGATTTAAATAATTATATTTATGATTTACTGGAGTCTGTAGAATTAACTCAAAAATCTGCAGATAGATATCCACATGAATTTTCTGGAGGACAGAGGCAGAGAATATCAATAGCTAGAGCACTTGCCACACAACCAAGACTTCTAGTTTGTGATGAACCTACCTCTGCTTTGGATGTAAGTATCCAAGCCCAAATATTAAATTTACTTAAAGATCTTCAAGAACAATTAAATTTAACAATTTTGTTTATAAGTCACGACCTACCCGTTGTTAGACAAATGTGTGATAGAATTGGAGTTTTAAAAGATGGCAAATTGTGTGAGGTTTCAAAGGCTGAGGATTTATTTTTAAAACCTGGCCATGAATACACTAGAGAACTTTTAAGGTTAATGCCTAAAATTGAGTCTATTTATAATTAATTTTTCGTAAGCCTAAAATGGTCTCTTAAAGGAGATTATTTAACTTATTATTTTGCAATCTCTCTCATAGATTGTATTATCAATTTTCTAAAAATTTTAATTATGAGCAACAAAGATAGAGTTTTTATATTTGATACTACTATGCGAGATGGTGAGCAATCGCCAGGCGCATCTATGAGTTTAGAAGAAAAAATTCAAATAGCCAGAGTGTTTGACGAATTAGGTATCGACATAATTGAAGCAGGCTTTCCTATAGCTTCACCAGGGGATTTTGAAGCTGTTTCAGAGGTAAGTAAAATTTTAAAAAACTCTATTCCCGCAGGACTTTCAAGACACTCAGTAAAAGATATTGATAGAGCTTACGAAGCTCTAAAACATGCACCAAGATTTAGAATACATACATTTATTTCGACAAGTCCATTACATATGAAACATAAATTAAATATGTCTCCAGAAGATGTTTATGAATCAATTGGAAAACATGTTGCTTATGCAAGAAAACTTACTGATGACGTTGAGTGGTCTTGTGAAGATGGAACAAGAACTGATATGGATTACATGTGTAAAACTGTAGAGCTTGCAATTAAAAATGGAGCTACAACAATTAATATTCCTGATACAGTTGGTTATACAATACCATCTGAATTTACTACAATTATAGAAACTTTATTAAATAAAGTTCCAAATATTGATAAAGCAATATTATCAACTCATTGTCACAATGATTTAGGTTTAGCAGTAGCTAATTCATTAGCTGGAGTTCAAGCTGGAGCAAGACAAATTGAGTGCACAATTAATGGATTAGGAGAAAGAGCAGGAAATGCTGCTCTAGAAGAAGTTGTAATGGCAATTAAAACAAGACCTGATTTGATGCCATACGAAACAGGAATTAATACAAAACTTTTAAGTAAAGCTTCAAAAATTGTTTCAAATGCAACAGGTTTCCCCGTTCAATATAATAAAGCAATAGTTGGTAAAAATGCGTTTGCTCATGAAGCAGGAATACATCAGGACGGGATGTTAAAAAATAGACAAACTTATGAAATTATGACTCCAGAAAGTGTTGGAGTTAAACAAACTTCGTTGGTTATGGGAAAGCATTCTGGACGTCATGCTTTTAAAGATAAGTTAAATAGTTTAGGTTATCCAGATTTAACAGATGATGTAGTTGGAAATGCATTTGCAAAATTTAAAGTCCTAGCAGATAAGAAAAAACATATTTATGACGAAGACATAATTGCATTAGTAGATGATAGTTTAATTGTAGATAATAAAGTGAATGCAATAACTCTTAAATCCTTAAAAGTATTTGCTGGTACAGGAGAACCTCAAAAAGCAGAAATGACTTTAGACGTTTATGGAGATGTTAAAAATTCCATAGAAACTGGAGATGGTCCAGTGGATGCAATATTCAAATGTATTAAAACTTTATATCCCCACGATGTTAACCTGCAACTTTATCAAGTTCATGCAGTTACAGAGGGAACAGATGCGCAAGCAACTGTAAGTGTGAAAATTGAGGAAAAAGGTAAAACAACTGTAGGTCAAGCAGCTGACACAGATACTTTAGTAGCATCAGCAAATGCTTACATAAATGCATTAAATAAAATGATAATTAAACGAGATAAAACAGCTCCAATGGAGCAAGAAAGTCAGAAAGTAAGAGGGATATAATGGGATTATTTGATAGTGTAAAAAAAGTATGGAGCCAAGATATGGCTATCGATCTTGGAACAGCTAATACTTTAGTTGTTTTAAAAGGTAAAGGAGTAGTTCTAAATGAACCTTCTGTTGTTGCAATAGTTGATCAAGGTGGAAAAAAAAATGTACTTGCTGTTGGTGATGAGGCAAAAACAATGCTAGGAAGAACTCCTGGTAATATAAGTGCAATCAGACCTTTGAGAGATGGAGTAATTGCAGACTTTATAGTTACTGAAGAAATGATTAAACATTTTATAAAAAAGGTTCACAAAGGGAGTACATTTGCCAATCCAAGAATTTTAATTTGTGTTCCAACTGGTTCTACACCGGTTGAAAGAAAAGCTATTCAAGATAGTGCCTTAGCAGCTGGGGCAAGAAGAGTTCAATTGATTGAGGAACCTATAGCTGCAGCCATTGGGGCGAATCTTCCAATTTCAGAAGCAACAGGCTCAATGATAGTTGATATTGGTGGAGGTACAAGTGAAATAGCAGTAATGTCATTGGGAGGACTGGTTTATTCTAAGTCACTAAGAGTAGCAGGTGACGCTATGGACTCGGCAATTATAAATTATATGAGAAAAGAATATAATTTATTAATTGGTGATACAACTGCGGAAAAAATAAAAAAAGAAATGGGTACAGCAATGCCAACTGGCACAAATACTTACCCTGTTAAAGGTAGAGATTTAAGATCTGGTACTCCTAAAGAAGTTAACATTACAGAGGAAGATACTGCTGAAGCCTTAAATGATATATTAAAGGAAATGGTAAATGCAATTAAAGATGCATTAGAAAATACACCACCAGAGTTATCAGCAGATCTAGTTGATATGGGTTTAACTTTAACAGGAGGTGGTGCATTATTAAAAAATATTGACAAAAGGTTTTCTAAAGAAACTGGGCTACCAGTACATGTTGCTGACGATCCTTTGTCATGCGTGGCAGTTGGAACAGGAAAGGCTTTGGATCAAGAAGAAACTTTTTCTACTATGTTATCTGAATATTAAGAAAAATGGCTACTGGCAGAGATGATTTTGTAATTGCCATTAGATCAGCTTTTTTAAAAAAAAAAGATAAACAAAAATTTTCATTATTAACCTTAATAATTTTATCAATATTTGTTATCATTTTAAGTAGTTTTAACTTTAAAGTAATTCAATTTTTAAAACTTGGTATCAATGAGGTAATTTATAGAACCTCTTATATCTCATCAATC
>CACKIQ010000017.1 GCA_902600245.1 uncultured Pelagibacteraceae bacterium
TGATCAAATTGAAAAACAAATTAAGAAAATTAAAAATAATAAAAAAGTGAATGCTTTTATTTTAGATCTAAGAAATAATCCTGGAGGACTTTTGTCTCAAGCAATTGAAATAACAGATTTTTTTCTAGAAAATGGTGAAATTGTCTCAACAAAAGCACGTAAAAAAAATGAAAATAGAAAATGGTTTGCAAAAAAAGGCGACATCACTGATGGAAAAACTTTATTAGTTTTAATTAATTATGGATCAGCATCAGCATCTGAAATTGTAGCTGGTGCTTTGAAAGACCATAAAAGAGCAATTATTCTTGGTGAAAACAGTTTTGGTAAAGGTTCAGTCCAATCAATTATCCCTTTAAAAAATCGTGGAGCAATAAGATTAACTGTTGCAAAATACTACCTTCCCTCTGGAAAATCAATTTCTGAGGTTGGTGTTAGACCAGATATAGAAATTAATGAAGAGGGTGATGATTTTAGAATTAAAACTGATACTGATAATCAATTAAATTACGCTATTAAGTTACTCAACGGATAGAATGAATAAAAATTTTAGAGGATTACCACTGAGAAGTGGAGTTGGAATTGTGCTGTTAAACAGTGAAAATAAAGTTTTTGTTGCAAAAAGAATAGATAATCCAAAGAATTTTTGGCAAATGCCTCAAGGAGGTGTTGATGAAGGAGAAGATTTATTAAGCGCAGCATTTAGAGAATTAGAGGAAGAAACTAGCATCAAAAGTGTAGAACTAATTAAAGAATTAGATGGTACCACGACATATGATCTGCCTGATCGATTGTTAGGTATTATATGGAAAGGTAAATACAAAGGTCAAAAGCAAAAATGGTTTTTAATGAGGTTTATAGGAGATGATAGTGAAATAAATATTAACACTTCTAATCCAGAGTTTTTAGATTGGCAATGGATTGAGCTGGACCTAATTACTGATGTTGTGGTTGATTTTAAACATCATGTTTACAAAGAACTTAAAGAAAAAATAAAAAAATTAATTTAGAGTCTTCAAAACTTCAACTTTTTGATCTGCTAAATATTTAGATTGATCATTAATATTAATTTTATTAGCCTCTTCCTCTGCCTGTTTAAGTAAATATTGCTGTTTTGATTTATCCATATCAGCAAGATTAAAAATTGTACTTGTTAAAATAGATAAATTGTTATTTTTAAACTCGACAATACCATCTTCTACATAGTAGTTTTCATCACCTGATTTTGATAAAATCTTAATTATCCCAGGTTTTAAAAAGGAAATAATAGAAATATGATCCTTCAATATTCCCATCTCTCCTTCAAAAGCTGGGACCACAACTTCTGAAACATCATCTTTCATTAAAAATGATTTTTCAGGATTTACTATTTCAACTTTAAACTCTTCACTCATTAAGCAGCAGCTTCCTGTTCCATTTTTTTAGCTTTTTCTATAGCTTCCTCAATTGTACCGACCATATAAAAGGCAGCTTCAGGTAAATGATCATACTCACCTTTGCAGATTGCATCAAAACCTTTAATGGTTGAATCAAGATCAACAAGTTTTCCTGGTGAACCAGTAAATACTTCTGCAACGAAAAATGGTTGAGACAAAAATCTCTGGATTTTTCTTGCTCTTGCTACAACTAGTTTATCTTCTTCAGATAACTCGTCCATACCAAGAATAGCTATAATATCTTGCAGTGACTTATATGATTGTAGTATTCTTTGGACATCTCTTGCTACTCTATAATGCTCATCTCCAACAATTCTTGGATCCAAAATTCTAGATGTAGAATCAAGTGGATCCACTGCAGGATAAATACCAATTTCAGCAATTTGTCTTGAAAGCACAGTTGTTGCGTCTAAGTGAGCAAACGATGTAGCTGGAGCAGGGTCCGTTAAATCATCAGCAGGTACATAAATTGCTTGTACAGATGTAATTGACCCTTTGTTTGTAGTCGTAATTCTCTCTTGTAGGTTACCCATGTCAGTAGCTAGTGTTGGTTGATATCCAACAGCAGATGGAATTCTTCCTAACAAAGCTGAGACTTCTGATCCTGCTTGAGTAAATCTAAAAATATTATCCACGAAGAATAGTACGTCTTGACCTTCCTGATCTCTAAAATATTCAGCTACAGTCAATCCTGTCAGTGCAACTCTTGCTCTTGCTCCAGGGGGTTCATTCATCTGTCCATAAACTAATGCAGCTTTTGAACCTGGTCCATCCTGCTTGATAACTCCAGACTCCATCATTTCATGATAAAGATCGTTACCCTCTCTAGTTCTCTCACCAACTCCTGCAAAAACCGAAAATCCACCATGAGCTTTTGCAACGTTATTAATTAACTCCATAATCAGAACTGTTTTTCCTACTCCTGCTCCACCAAATAATCCAATTTTTCCACCTTTTGCGTATGGTGCAAGTAAATCAATTACTTTAATACCTGTAACAAGTATTTCTGTTTCTGTTGATTGGTCGTTAAATTCGGGCGCAGCTCTATGAATTGGCCAACTCTCTTTAGTTTTAACCTCACCTCTTTCATCAATAGGTTCACCAATTACATTAATAATTCGTCCAAGAGTTTCAGGTCCAACTGGAACTTGAATAGGAGCATTAGTATTAGTAACTTCATCACCTCTTTTTAGTCCTTCAGTAGCATCCATTGCAATTGTTCTAACTGTAGTTTCACCTAAGTGTTGTGCTACCTCTAAAACTAGTCTGTTTTTGCCGTTTTTACATTCTAATGCTGTTAAAATTTCTGGTAGTTCACCGTCAAATTTTACATCTACTACTGCTCCAATAACTTGTGTGATTATTCCTTTGCTCATAATTATAAACTTTCTGCTCCTGATATGATTTCTATTAGTTCTTTTGTAATTGCTGCCTGACGACTTCTATTATACTCGATAGTAAGTTTATCAACCATTTCACCTGCGTTTCGGGTCGCGTTATCCATAGCACTCATTCTGGACCCTTGCTCGCTAGCTGAATTCTCTAACATTGCTTTAAATATTTGCGTAGAAATATTCTTTGGCAATAAATTGCTTAAAATTTCATCTTCATCTGGTTCAAATTCGTAACTTTCTTCTGAACTACTTTCTTCACCTTCATTATTTAAAGGTATAATTTGCTGTGCTTGAGGAATTTGAGTAATTACATTTTTAAATTGGTTATAAAAAATTGTACAAACATCAAATTCACCTGCTTCAAATTTTTCAATTACCATTTTACCGACTTTGTCAGCATCAAAATAATTTGCATTTTTAGACTCTTTGAAAGAAATATTTTCAATTATTTTGTCGCCATAAACTCTTTTTAGTTGATCATTTCCCTTTGAGCCTACTGTAATAATTTTAAGTTCTTTACCTTCATCTAAAATTTTTGCAAAATAACTTTTAGCTTTTTTAATAATATTAGAATTAAATCCACCACATAAACCTCTATCAGAAGTCATCACCACGCAAAGATGAGTTTTTTCTTGACCAGTACCTGACAATAACTTTGGTGCATTTTCTTTATCAGATATACCATTTGATAAATTTAAAATAACATTATTCATTTTTTCAGAATAAGGCCTTCCCTTCTCAGCGCTTTCTTGAGCTCTTCTTAATTTAGCTGCTGCAACCATTTTCATAGCTTTAGTAATTTTCTGTGTGGACTTTACACTAGCTATTCTTTTTTTTAGGTCGTCTAAACTTGCCATAAATTATTAAGATTTAAAATTTCCTTTTAATTGAGTGATTACCTCAACAAGTAATTTTTCTTTATCTTCCTCAAGTTTTCCTGAACTTAAAATTGACTCAATAATTTCAGGCTTATCTGATTTACATTTTTCAATAATCTTGCTCTCAAATTCAGCAACGTCTTTTAAATCAATATCATCCAGATAACCTTTTACTCCGCAAAATACTGAAATAACTTGTTCGGCAACAGTCATGGGAGAATATTGTTTTTGTTTTAAAAGTTCAGTTAACTTAGAGCCTCTATTCAAAAGTTGCTGAGTAGATGCATCTAAATCAGATCCAAATTGAGCAAAAGCTGCCATTTCTCTGTATTGTGCTAGCTCTAATTTCATTGAACCAGAAACTTTTTTCATCGCTTTAGTTTGAGCTGATGAACCAACCCTTGATACTGACAAACCAACGTTAATTGCAGGTCTTATACCTTGGTTAAATAGTTCTGTTTCAAGGAAAATTTGTCCATCTGTAATTGAAATAACATTAGTTGGAATGAACGCGGATACGTCTCCACCTTGTGTTTCAATAATTGGTAGTGCAGTAAGTGATCCACCACCATGTTCATCACTTAATTTAGCTGCTCTTTCAAGTAATCTACTATGAAGATAAAATACATCTCCAGGATAAGCCTCACGTCCCGGCGGTCTTCTTAATAGCAATGACATTTGTCTATAAGCAACCGCTTGTTTAGACAAATCATCATAAATTATTAACGCATGCATTCCATTATCTCTAAAATACTCACCCATAGCACAACCTGTGTATGGTGCTAAGAATTGTAAAGGAGCAGAGTCAGATGCAGTAGCAGCAACGATTGTTGTGTACTCCATAGCTCCAGCTTCTTCTAATGTTTTTTGAATTTGTCTTACTGTTGATCTTTTTTGTCCAACTGCAACGTATATACAATACAGTTTTTGTTTTTCATCACCAGATTCATTGATTTTTTTTTGATTAATAATTGCATCTACTGCAACTGCTGTTTTACCAGTTTGTCTATCGCCAATAATTAATTCCCTTTGTCCTCTTCCAATCGGAACTAGACTATCAATTGATTTAAGACCAGTTTGCATTGGTTCACTTACTGATTGTCGTGGAATAATACCAGGAGCTTTTACTTCAACCCTGCTTTTTTTAATTCCTTTATCTAATGGTCCTTTTCCATCGATAGGATTTCCTAAACCATCCACTACTCTTCCTAATAATTCTTTTCCAACTGGAGTATCAACAATATTACCAGTTCTTTTTACTACATCTCCTTCTTTAACATTTCTGTCATCACCAAAAATTACGACACCAACGTTTTCACTTTCTAAGTTTAGAGCCATGCCTTTTGAACCATCTGCAAACTCTACCATCTCCCCAGCTTGAACATTATCCAAACCATAAATCCTAGCAATACCGTCTCCAACTGACAAAACTTGACCAACTTCTGTAACTTCTGCTTTATCGCCAAAATTTTTAATTTGTTCTTTTAATATTTTTGTAACTTCTGAAGGATTTATTTCCATTTATGCCTCTATCATTCTATTTTCGATTTGTTGTAATTTATTTTTAATTGAAGTATCGACCATAGTACTTCCTACTTGTACTACCAAACCTCCTATTAAACTTTCATCATATTTATAGTTTAATTTTATTTTTGAGCTAAAATTTTTTGTTAACTCTTCTGTAATTTTTGCAATTTCTTCATTAGATAATTCTTTTGCTGATTTTAATTCTGCTTTAAGTTCGCCTCTTTTTCTTGAACAAATTTCAATAAAGCTTTTAAGTATACGCTCAATAAAAAAGAAACGTCTTTTTTGAATTAAGAAACTTAAAAAATTTTTAAATAAAGACTCAAATTTATTATTTTCAGAGATTGTATTGATTGCTTTTAGTAAATCTTCTTGGCTTGTAGTTGGATCTTTAATCAAATTAGAAAAATCTTCACTTTGATCTATTAAATTAAGTATAGATGAAGACTGATCTTCGATCTGACTTAAAAGATTGTTTTCTTCTGAAAGTTCAAAAAGCGCAAGAGAGTACCTTTCAGCTGAAGTTATTGAAAATCCGGTGTCTTTACTCAACTTGGTTCCTCTATAATGTTGAAGATTATTTAAAAATCACGCCCTAAATAGCATATGACCCTTATGTCTTCAAGTAACGGATTGGTAAAAAAGGCCTCTTTTTTGCGGTTAATTGAAGTTAATTGGGTCAACATCAACTGAAAGTTTTATTCCAGAAGAAAATTTATATTTTGGAATAATTTTTGCAAGAGAATTTTGTAGTTTCATAGATTTTAATCCTCTAATTAAAAATCTAATTCTAAATTTTCTCTTTAATCTAAATAATGGAGCATTCACTGGCCCTAATATTTTTCCTTCTATTTTGTTTTCAATAAAATTTTTAAAATTAATAGCTTCTTTTTCTAATTTAATTTCATTGTCTCCCGTTAAGAT
The DNA here is from genome assembly GCA_902600245.1 of uncultured Pelagibacteraceae bacterium. Taxonomy (GTDB): domain Bacteria; phylum Pseudomonadota; class Alphaproteobacteria; order Pelagibacterales; family Pelagibacteraceae; genus Pelagibacter. The sequence continues at coordinate 6,157 of CACKIQ010000017.1, forward strand.
TAAAGAAATAAATCTTTGAAATGGTGGTAGTTTATTTTTTTTCCTTATCTCCAGTTCTCTTTCTAAAAAAATATCTGGATTTTTACTTGTAATTTCTGAAATCATTTTAGTATTATTTTCGTAGGTTTGAAAATATACGGTCGCTGGCTTTCCTGTTCTTCCTGCACGTCCTGAAAGTTGATGATAAAGCTGTAAATTTTTTTCTGCACCTCTTAAATCATGTCCTTGAGATGAAAGATCAATATCTACAACTACAATACAATTTAAGCTTGGAAAATGAAAACCTTTTGAAATTAATTGAGTTCCAACTAAAATATGCGTTTCATTATTAATAATTTTATGTATTTTTTCTTTAGAATCTTTTTTATTCATTGTGTCACTTGAAAAGATCTCTATTTTTTTACCAGGAAATTTTCTTTTTACTTCTTCTGAAATTCTCTCAACACCAGGGCCACTAAAAATAAATTCACAATTTCCTTCTTTTGTACAGTTCCTTTTAAGATCAGATTTATATCCACAATAATGGCACAATAGGTTATTTTTATTTTTATGAAAAACTAAATTGATACTACAATTTGGACATGTAAAACTTGTAAAACACTTATTACATAAAGCATTTGGAGAAAAACCTCTTCTGTTTAAAAAAAACAAAACTTGATCTTTTTTTTCCAAATGTAAATTAACTTTTTCAATAATTTTATTTGATAACCATGATTGTTTTTCAAGTTTTGTATTATTTAAATTAATAATTTCATAAATGGGTAATGCCGCGTTTTGATATCTTTCATTTAATCTAGAAACCTCGTATTTACCTTTTTTAATATTTTCAAAAGTTTCTATGGATGGTACAGCAGTAATCAAATTGATTGGAATATTTTCGAAAGATGCTCTGGAAATTGCCATATCACGAGCATTGTAGGTTATACCTTCGTCTTGTTTAAATGATTGATCATGTTCCTCATCAACAATTATCATTCCTAATTTTTTAAATGGTAAAAATAATGAAGACCTTGCACCAATAATTATTTTTATTTTACCGTTAGAAACACCGCTCCAAATTAATTCTTTCTTTTTTTTTGAAATGCCCGAATGCCAAACCGCAGGTTTGAAACCAAAATATTCTAAAAATTTTTGTTCAAACTGACTGGTGAGACCTATCTCTGGTAATAAAATTAATCCTTGAAAACCCTTCACTATCAGTGGTTTTAATGCTTCAAAATAAACTAAAGTTTTTCCTGATCCAGTTGTACCTTGTAAAACATGAACTCTAAATTTTTTATTTGAAGCATTCATTTTTTTTAGAGATTTATTTTGATCACTAGATAGCTTGATTAAGGTTTGTTTGATTTTGCTATCAAATATTTGATAAAGTTGAGTTTCTTTGTTCTCTACCGCATTACTAGTTAAGAGTACTAACTTTAAAGCCATACCTTTTGGGATCAGATTATATTCTGCAAACCAATTTAAAAAATTTATTGTATTTTTTTTTAACGGAGTAACGTCTAATTTCTTGATTATATTTTTAGTCTTAAAATTTTTATTATTATTTTTTTCAAATTCGTCCCAAACAACACCAGTAATTTTTGATTTTCCAAAAGGTACCATTACATAATCACCAACTTTAAGTTTTAAACTACTTTCATAAGTGAATGGATGATTAAAAATATTTGGTACAAGAATCGGATATTTCATATTTTTATAATATGAAAAAAAATTAAGAGTGTATTGCTCTTTTATCTACTGATAAAGCAGCTTCTTTAACTGCTTCAGAAAACGTCGGATGAGCATGACAAGTTCGGGCGATATCTTCTGCACTTGCGCCAAATTCCATTGCAACACCAATCTCTGCAATTAATTCTCCTGCATGAGGTCCAATTATATGTGCACCTAATACTTTATCTGTTTGCTCATCAGCTAAAATTTTAACAAAACCTTCCGCATCATCTATGGCCTTAGCTCTTGAATTAGCCATAAACGAAAATTTCCCTACTTTATATTTTTTATTTAATTCTTTTAATTGTTCCTCTGTTTTACCGATTGATGCTACTTCTGGAGTTGTATAAACTACTCCTGGGATTGTATCGTAATTTACATGTCCAGATTGACCAACTATGTTTTCTGCAACTGCTATACCTTCGTCCTCCGCTTTATGTGCAAGCATTGGACCAGCAATTACATCACCTATTGCATAAATATTTTCAACGTTAGTCTTAAAAATTTTATCAGTTTTAATTCTATTTCTTTCGTCAAGATCTACTCCTACAGACTCTAGATTCAAACCATCTGTATTAGGTTTTCTACCAACAGAAATCAAAACAACATCACACTCAAAATTATTTTTATTACCATCTCTATCTACTGTTGAAACCACTGCACCCACTGCACTTTTTTTAATTGTTTCAACTTTATTTTGCATATTAAATTTCATTCCCTGTTTTTTCAAAATTTTCATAAATTCTGAAGAGATTTCTTTATCCATTCCAGGTGTAATATGATCTAAAAATTCAACAACTTGGACCTCCGCTCCAAGTCTTGACCATACAGATCCCATCTCCAATCCTATATAGCCTCCTCCTACTACGACCATTTTCTTAGGTACCTTTTCTAACTTTAAAGCACCTGTTGATGAGACAATTGTTTTCTCATCTATTTCTATTCCTGGTAATGAAACTGGAACTGATCCTGTTGCAATAACTGTTTTTTCTGTTTGGATGATGGTTTTTTTATTTTTCTCATCCTTTATTAAAATTTCATTTTTAGATTTAAAACTTCCATGTCCTTTGAAGTAAGTAACTTTGTTTTTTTTTAAAAGAAATTCGACACCTTTTGTAAGAACTGTTACTGCTTTATCTTTGCTTTTCATCATCTTGTCTAAATTTAATTTTACTTTACCAACTTCAATACCTTTATTTGCTAAACTTTTTACTTTGTGAAATTCTTCAGACAGATTAAGTAAGCTTTTTGATGGAATACAACCGATATTTAAACAAGTACCTCCCAAGGACCCTCTGGACTCTACACATGCAGTTTTTAATCCTAATTGGGCAAGTCTAATTGCGCATACATAACCACCCGGTCCACCTCCAATAACTACAGCTTGAAATTTTTCTAACATTTAAATATCTAAAAACAACCTTCTAGGGTCTTCTAAGTTTTCTTTAATCATTTTAAGGAAAGATACAGATTCTTTTCCATCAATAATTCTATGATCATATGATAATGCTAAATACATAATTGGTCTTATTTTGATTTCACCATCTACAACAATAGGTCTTTCTACTATATTATGCATGCCTAATACACCAGATTGAGGTAAATTTAGTATTGGAGTTGAAAGCATAGACCCATACACACCTCCATTACTTATTGTAAATGTTCCTCCTTGAAGATCTTCAATTGTTAGCTTTCCATCTCGAGCTTTTTCTGAAATTTTTTTAATATTTTTTTCTATATCAGCAAAAGATAATTCATCTGCATTTCTTAAAACTGGAACAACCAAACCTTTATCTGTTCCAACAGCAAAACTAATATTATAATAGTTTTTATAGATAATCTCATCACCATCTATTTCAGCATTCACGGCAGGGAAATTTTTTAAAGCAACTACACATGCTTTAACAAAGAATGACATAAATCCTAATTTTATCCCATAACGAGATTGGAAATCCTCTTGATTTTCTTTCCTCATTTCCATTACACTGCTCATATCAACCTCGTTAAATGTAGTTAAAAGAGCGGCATTCTCTTGAGCTTGCTTTAATCTTTTTGCAATAGTTTGTCTCAACCTAGTCATTTTAATTCGTTCTTCTTCACCATATTGAATTTTTCTTTCAGAGGGTTTTGGATTTGCACCCATCAAACTTATTAAATCTCCTTTTAAAACTCTCCCATCTTTTCCTGAACCTTGAATTGAATTAATATCAATATTATTTTCAGTTACTATTTTTCTTACAGCTGGAGACAAGTTTGGATTAATATCTCTTTTTGGAGCAACATCTGGTTTAACTTCCTCAGTTAAAACCAAAGGTTTCTCTTTGGGTTTTTCTATCCCTTTTTCTTCAAATACTTTTGGTTCTTTTTTATTTGCATCTAATTTTATTACATTGCTCTCTGCAGGAACTATTTTCTCTTGCTTGATTTCTTTTTGGGTTTTTGGTGCAGATTTAACCGCTCCACCTTCTTCTGATACAGAACCTAATAATGCTCCTACTTCAACGACTGATCCATCTTGTGAATTTATCTCTGTTAACACACCAGAAATTGGAGATGGCACTTCTAAGTTTACTTTGTCTGTCTCAAGTTCTACAATTGGCTCATCTGCTTCGACTGTGTCACCTGCGTTTTTTAACCATTTTGCAACAGTCGCTTCTGTTATACTTTCACCTAGAACTGGGACTACTATTTTTTCACTCATTAAAATTAATCAAATACCTTGTTAATTATTTCTTTTTGTTGAGAATTATGCCTTTTGGCATATCCTGTTGCAGGAGTTGCGTCTGGGCTTCTTCCTATATAAGAAATTTTATTATTATTAGCCTTTAAAGTGTCTAATGTCCATTGGATATAATCTCTAACTGAAAACCAAGCACCCATATTTTTTGGTTCTTCTTGACACCAAAAGAATTCAGCATTTTTAGAGTATGGTTTTAACTCCTTAACCAAAGCTTTTGCTGGAAATGGATACAATTGTTCAATTCGATACATCACTACATCATCTCTTTTAAGCTTTTCTCTGGCGTCTAACAAATCAAAATATACTTTTCCAGAACAAAGAATTACTTTTCTTATTTTAGAACTTTCTTTTAGTTTAATAAATCCTTTAGACTTAGGATCCATAGCATGATCCCACAATACTCTATGGAAAGTATTTTTTTTGTTAAAATCTTCTAAACTTGAAACACAATACTTATTTCTTAATAATGATTTTGGTGTCATTATGATTAGTGGCTTTCTGAAACTCCTATGCATTTGTCTTCTTAAAGCATGAAAATAATTTGCTGGGGTTGTGCAGTTCATTACTTGCATATTATCGTTTGAGCATAGTTGTAAAAATCTTTCTAATCTTGCTGAAGAATGTTCTGGTCCTTGTCCTTCATATCCGTGAGGTAACAACATTACTATACCAGATGCTCTATTCCATTTTCTCTCGCCTGATGCAATAAATTGATCAATTACTACTTGAGCTCCATTAGCAAAGTCACCGAATTGTGCTTCCCAAAGAGTAAGTGTGTTTGGCTCTACTAGACTATAACCATATTCAAAACCTAAAACCGCAAGTTCAGATAAAAAACTATCTACTACTTCAAATTGCTTTTGATTTTTAGAAATATTATTAAGGGGAATGTACCTAGAATTGTCTATTTGATTTCTTAAAACAGAGTGTCGTTGACTGAATGTTCCTCTTCCAGAGTCTTGTCCTACAAGTCTAACTGGATATCCCTCTTCTAACAAAGATCCAAAAGCTAAAGATTCAGCTGAAGACCAATCGATTCCAGTACCTTTTTTGATACTTTCTTTTCTAGCATTAAATATTTTAGAGATAGTCTTGTGAATATTTTTTTCCTCAGGAATACCATTTATTTTATCTGAAATTATTTTTAATTTATTTTCATCGAAACCTGTTATACCCCTTTTATCTTTACCTCTTTCAGGTTTATATCTTGACCATGTCCCCTCAAACCATTCTATTTTTGGTTTATAATCTTTTGCACTCTTGTATTGCTCATCAAGCAAATCTTTAAATGATTTGACATTTTGATTTAATAATTCCTGTGTTATAGAATTTTCGTTTACAAGTTTATTTCCATAAATTTTATAAACACTGGGATGAGATCTAATTTTTTTATACATTAAAGGTTGAGTAAATGAAGGCTCATCTCCCTCATTATGTCCAAATCTTCTATAACAAATTAAATCAACTACGACGTCTCTATTAAATTTTAATCGAAATTCAGTTGCTATTCTAGTTGCATAAACAACTGCTTCTGGATCATCACCATTAACATGGAGAATTGGAGCCTCTACCATTTTTGCAACATCAGATGGATAAGGTGAAGACCTCGCAAATCTTGGACTAGTAGTAAATCCTATCTGGTTATTAACAATAATATGAATTGTTCCTCCAGTGTTATGTCCTGGTAGTCCAGACATTGCAAAACATTCTGCTACAACTCCTTGACCAGCAAAGGCTGCATCCCCATGAATGAGAATAGGTATAACTTTATTTCTTTCACGGTCTTTATGAAAAAATTGTTTAGCTCTTGTTTGACCTAAAACAACTGGATTAACAGCTTCTAAATGAGAAGGATTATCTGTTAAACTGACATGGACTGAATTTCCATCAAATTCTCTATCAGACGACGCCCCAAGATGATATTTTACATCTCCAGCGCTATCTTCAGAATCGGTACTTAACTCACCAGCAAATTCATTAAAAATTTTTTTGTAAGATTTTTGTAAAACGTTTGCCAAAACGTTAAGCCTACCTCTATGAGACATACCTATTTTAACTTCTTTGATGTTATTTTGACCACCAATTTTTATTATTTGTTCAAGAGCAGGTATTAAACTTTCGCCACCATCTAAACCAAATCTTTTTGTTCCCACATACTTTGTAGCTAAAAATTTTTCAAATCCTTCTGCCTGTACCAATTTATTTAAAATTGCCTCTTTACCATTTTTTGTAAATTGAAGTGCATTTTTATCTTGCTCTATTCTATCTCTAAACCACTTTCTTTCATTTGGATTTGAAATGTGCATAAACTCATAACCTATTTTTCCACAATAGGTCTTTTTCATAAATTTAAGTATTTCTCTTATATTTGCATACTTACGATTAATTACTCCATTAAGAAATATCTTCTTCTCATAATTTTCTTTTTTAAAACCATAAAAATCTGGATGAAGTTCATCTAAATACTCAGACTCTCTCATTTCTAATGGATCAAGGTCTGCTAATAAATGTCCTCTTAGTCTATATGCTCGAATTAAAGCTACAGCACTAATAGAATCTTTATTTGAATCAGCAAGTAATTGAAAATTAAATTTTTCTGAAGTGTCTAATTTGACATTATCAAAATCGTTTTTATCTTGTTCTTCTATTTTTTTTTGCAATTCATCAATATTAATCTTTTTTTTAGTAGGTCCCCATGATGGACCATTAATTTCTTTTGCTATAACATTTAATTCTTCACCAATTCCCTCAAAATAATTTGCCCAACTTTCTGGAAGATCAGCATCTTTATTCACAAACTTTAAATACATTTCTTCTATAAATGCACTATTAGATTTATTTAAAAATGAAGTATTTTTGAAGTCGAGATTTTTTGATGAAGACATCTTTTTTATTTAATATATCTCTCTGATATTATTTTTCAATTAGACAGTTTATCAAATAAAGTTTTTCCAATAATTGATGGTGATTTAGCAACTATAATACCACATTCTTCCATTTTTTTTATTTTGTCTTCAGCTCCACCTTTGCCGCCTGATATAATGGCACCAGCATGCCCCATTCTCCTTCCTGGAGGAGCAGTAATTCCAGCGATAAATCCAACTATTGGTTTTTTAATCTTATGATTTTTTATAAAGTCAGCTGCTTCTTCTTCGGCTGTTCCTCCAATTTCACCAATCATTAAAATAGATTCTGTTTCATCATCATTCAAAAATAAGTCTAAACAATCAATAAAATTTGTTCCATTAATAGGATCACCACCAATACCAATACAAGTTGATTGACCAAGTCCATTTTCAGTTGTTTGGGCTACTGCTTCATATGTCAATGTTCCTGACCTTGATACAATTCCAACACTTCCTCTTTTGTGAATACTTCCCGGCATAATACCAATTTTACATTCATCTGGTGTAATTATTCCTGGACAATTAGGTCCAATTAATCTGCTATTAGAGGAACTTAATTTTTGTCTTACCTTGAGCATATCCTGAATTGGAATTCCTTCAGTTATACAAACAATAAGTTCAATTGATGCATCAATAGCCTCAATGATTGCTGCTGCTGCAAATTTGGCAGGTACATAAATCATAGTTGCATCTGCTCCTACTTCATTTTTTGCCTCTAAAACGCTATTAAAAACTGGTCTATCTAAATGTTTTTGTCCACCTTTCTTTGGTGTAACTCCGCCAACAAGATTGGTTCCATATTTTATAGCCTGCTCCGAGTGAAAAGTACCGTGCGAGCCAGTAAATCCCTGACAAATTACCTTAGTATTTTTATTTACCAAAACTGACATATTATTTTATCGCCTCAACAATTTTCTTAGCAGCATCATCTAAATTTTCTGCTGAAATTAATTCTAATCCAGAATTATCAAGAATTTCTTTTCCTTTCTTGAAATTTGTACCTGCTAATCTTACAACTAAAGGTACACTAATATTAATTTCTTTAGCTGCATCAACTACTCCTTGAGCAAGGACATCACATCTCATAATTCCTCCAAAAATATTAATTAAAATACCTTTAACATTTTTATCTGAAAGAATTATCTTTAATGCAGCGGATACTTTTTCTTTAGATGCACCACCACCTACATCTAAAAAATTTGCTGGCTCTTTTCCATATAATTTAATTATATCCATAGTTGCCATCGCTAATCCTGCTCCATTTACCATACAACCGATACTTCCATCTAGCTTGATATATGCAAGATCATGCTTGCTAGCTTCTATCTCAGTAGGATCTTCCTCATTTAAATCTCTTAATTCAACAATTTCTGGATGTCTGAATAAAGCGTTAGAATCGAAATTGACTTTTGCATCTAAACAAACAATTTTTTTCTCTTTTGTCAAAATTAATGGATTTACTTCAACCATGTTTGCATCTGTACTTACAAACATTTTATATATTGATTTGATTAAAGTTATTGCTTGTTTTTTTGTGTCTTCGTTTAAGTTAAAAATTTTAATTATGTTTTCACAATCTGAAACAGAAATTTCATCACCCATATCAACTTTTGTAGTTATAATTTTTTCAGGTAAATTTCTTGCAACCTCTTCAATATCCATCCCTCCTTGGTCACTTGATATAAATGCAATTTTAGAACTTGCCCTATCAACGAGACACGATAAGTAAAATTCTTTATCTATATTTGATGATTCTTCTACGTATAATCTTTTTACTTCTCTACCCTCAGGACCAGTTTGATGAGTAATTAATATTTTTCCTAATAATTCTTTTGCTGCTAATGTTAGTTCCTCAATAGAGTTTAAAATTTTTACACCACCAGCCTTTCCTCTGCCACCCGCGTGAATTTGTGCTTTAAGTACATATTTCTCAGTTTTTAACGCTTTTGCTTTTTCAATTAACTCATCAACACCAAGCGCAAATACACCTTCAGGAACTACAGCTCCATATTTTTTTAATATTTGTTTGGCTTGATGCTCGTGAATATTCATTATTATTTAGATAAATCAGGATCTATTTTAGATGCAGCTTCCCATAAGGCTTTGACAGCATCTATTGAATGCATAAATTCTTTTTTTTCTTTTTCATCTAAATCAATCTGTTCAATTTTTTCTACACCATCTTTTCCAATAACAACAGGAACACCCGCATAAACATTTTGGACACCATATTCTCCGTTTAATTGCACAGCGCAAGGCAACAATTTTTTCTGGTCATTTAAATAAGCCTCCGCCATTTGAACGCCAGATGCTGCTGGTGCATAAAAGGCTGATCCTTTTTCTAAATATTTAACTATTTCAGCTCCACCATCTCTTGTTCTTTGATTAATTTCTTCAACTCTATCCAAAGAAATCTTTCCATCCTTTACAAGATCTAATAATGGTTTGCCTGAGATTTTTGTAAATCTTGGCATTGGAACCATGGTGTCGCCATGTCCACCCATAACCATTGCCTCAATTTCTCTTACTGGCACATTTAGTTCTAATGATAAAAATAATTTAAATCTCGAACTATCTAAAATACCTGCCATACCAACAACTTTATTTGATGGTAAACCTGAAAATTTTTGAAATGCCATAACCATAACATCTAAAGGATTAGTGATACAGATCACAAATGCGTTAGGAGCATTTTTCTTTACACCCTCAGCAACTTGTTTAATAATTTTTAAGTTTATTCCAAGAAGATCATCTCGACTCATTCCAGGCTTTCTTGGAACACCAGCTGTAATTATAATTACATCTGAATCTTTTATGTCCTGATAATTATCGGTTCCTGAAAACTTAACATCAAATCCATCTACAGATGAGGATTGTGCAATATCTAATGCCTTTCCTTTTGCAATACCACTAGCTACATCAAATAAAACCACTTCATTCACTAATTCTTTTGTTCCTATTAAATGTGCAAGAGTTCCACCTATTTGGCCTGCACCAATTAAAGATATTTTTGTCATCTATTTCCTTTATTTCATTGTTGGCATAACAAATTCCGCGTTCGATCGGACACCTGAAGGCCATCTAGATGTTACTGTTTTAAGTTTAGTATAAAATTTTATTCCTTCCATACCATGCATTCCGCTATCTCCAAATAAAGATCTTTTCCAGCCACCAAAACTATGAAACG
>CACKIQ010000018.1 GCA_902600245.1 uncultured Pelagibacteraceae bacterium
ATTAGCATTTTGTGTATATGTTTTTAGATGAAGAAAATAGGCTCCGACTGGGCCATAACCGTCTTTAAATCTGCATAACACAATTCTATTTTCCATTTGAGTCATCTTTGCTCCAGCAGCTATTGGCAAAGCGTATGCAGACCCATTACTCCATGGAGCATACCAAGTTCTTCCCATTCCTTCACCAACTGCTCTTGGTTTAAATATATGTGACGCTCCACCAGCAGCAACTATTACAGCTTTTGCTCTAAAAACATGAAAGTCTCCTGTTCTCATATTAAAGCCAACTGCTCCTCCAATTCTATTTTCTTGAGACTCGTCCATTAAAAGATGAGTAACCATTATTCTATTATAAATTTTATCTGCTGATTTTTTTGCTGCCTCAGCAACAATCGGCTTATAACTTTCACCATGGATCATTATTTGCCATTTACCTTCTCTTAAATATCTTCCAGTTTCTTCATTTTTCATCATAGGTAGACCCCATTCATCAAACATATGAACTGTAGAGTCTACGTGACGAGCCATATCATAACCTAAATCTTCTCTGACCATACCCATCAAATCATTTCTAGCATATCTAACGTGGTCCTCTGGTTGGTTTTCACCCCATTGCATTCCCATGTAACAATTAATTGCGTAAAGTCCTTGAGCAACCGCACCACTTCGATCTATATTTGCTTTTTCAACACATATAATCTTCAGATCCCTACCCCAATGTCTCGCTTCAAAGGTAGCTCCAGTTCCAGCCATACCTCCGCCAACTACAAGTACATCGCAATCTTCGTAATGTGTTTTATGTTTAGCCACTAATAATAAACCCCTTTTTTAAATGACTCTTTTGGTACAGATGGAAGTTCTCCATCAATATTTAAACCTTCAGGCTCTGTATATAATCTTTGAGAATTTAACTCCCCCTGTTTAATTTTTTCACCATCTGCAAGTTTTGGAATGAACTTTCCCCATGGTTTAGTGGTAATTGGAGATACAAAATTTTTTTCGGTTCCATTTCTAAACTTAATTTTCCAAGAGATAGTTCCTTTTTCTTCCTCTCTTCTTACTCTAACACTATGACCCATTGGAGCAAAATCAGCGTAACCTCTAACATCTATTGCATGATTAGGACATGCTTTAACACAAGAGTAACATTCCCAACAAAAATTTGGTTCAATGTTTTTCGCACGTCTTATATTTTCGTCAATGTGCATTATATCTGATGGACAAATATCTACACAATGACCACACCCATCGCATCTAGTCATATAAACAAAAGTTGACATAATTATTTATTCTCCTCAGTAGTTTTTATCATAATTATTTTTAATTAATAGTGTTTAGGTTTCTCTCTTTTTATGCCTAAGCCAAATTGTTCAGGCGCATCTGCAGGAGGAGGCAAATTGTCTCTTGAGCCATCTGCTTCTGCTAAATTCTTTTGTATTGCTGCTCCAGGCTTATAAAACATGTGTGCAAACTTTGACCAGTATACTCCTCCAAATAAAACAAAGTTTGAAATTACAAATAAAACCAAAAATAGATTAGCATCCCATCTGCCTTCTAGATTTAAACTTTGAAGGTACGACCAGATAAATCCTGTTAAAGATGTTGCAATTAATGCTAATACAAATAAATCAGCTTTAATAATTCTATACCAAGGTTGAGCTTCTGAATAAACATCAACTCTTAGAAAGAACCAAAACCATGATCCACCTAAAACAGTCATTAAAGCTCCAATATGCCAGATCATAGGCCATATAGTTGGAGTTTCTATATCTGTTGATGAATAAGCAAATATCATAACTACTGATCCAACCCAAAATAGAATAGTTCCATACATACCAAGAACATGTGCCACTCGTCTTTTTCCTGCGCCTAGTTCTGATGTGGTTCCAATGTCGTATGCAATTGTTTTTGAAACCACTGCAATTCTTTCACTAGTTGATAATTCTCTTGTTGCATTTTTTTTTGCTTTTTTTGCATTTTCAAAAAAATACTTAACATTCTTTTTATGAATTATGTCTAAAAGAGTTCCTGTAACAATTAATAAAATCATTAACACAACAAAGCCTTCCATGACTATAGGTGGAACTGACTCTGCTAACACTGAAAAAGGATTCGTCGTAAACATATAATACCCTTAAAATAATTTTGAATTAGTTTAGAGTTTTCTAATCTAGTTATCTAAAGACTTCAATGAAAAGTATTGGTCAATTTGTCTTTAATAACAACTCATAGTTTACGTTTGTAGTGTTGTTTGTTAGGGATAACTGATCTAACGCCTCCTTGGGGATTCTCTACATCACCTTCTCTTCTGGGTATTAAATGAATATGACAATGCATTATTGATTGGCCTGCAACTTTTCCTGCATTTGTTCCTATATTAAAGCCTTTAATCGATGAGTCTTTTTTTAATATACTCTCTTTAGTTTTTAAAATTAATTCGTTACATGCATAAATTTCTTCAGGACTAAGTTTAAAATAATTTTCTACATGTCTTTTAGGAGTTATGAGGCTATGAAATTTTGAAACTGGATAGCTATCTAAAGATGCATAAGCTAATTTATTTTCAAATATAAGTTCCTCTTTTCTAATATTACAAAATATACATGGATTATTAGGATCTTTCATGTTTTCTAAAGGGAATTATATATTTTGTTTAATTTTTCATAACAAACTTTTTTTCTCTGCTTCCAATTCAGCTCATCAATTTTTGAAACCGGTGTTACTCCTTTGCCTGAACCAATAAGAATTATTTCATCATATTGTTTAATATTGTTAATTGAAATATCTTTGAAAAAAATTTTAACTTTCTGATTAATAAATTTAATTGTATTTCCTAAATAACAATTTTTTTTAGGTGAAAACATTTTTCCGTTTTTAGCAAAAACTATGTTTGAGGTACCAGTTTCTAAAATCTTGTTACTTGTAACAAGAGCAATGTCAAATTTCGTTGAGTCAACTTTACTCAACTTTGCTATAATTTTTTTATAATATAGATTTTTATAATATGGATCTACACGTTTATATTTAAACAATATAAGATTAAAATTGTTCTTTGGTCTTGGTCTTTTTCTAATTGAGACCGATATTAATTTTTTATTTAAAGCTATACGAAATAAATTATCAGGACCTTTATATATGGTATTTTTATTAATTAAATCTTTAATAATGTTTTTTAAATTTTTTTTTCTTATTCCATATTTTTTTGTAGATTTTATTAAGTTCTCTATATGTGGTTTTGAAAGTATTAATCTAGGAGGTTTTCCAATCATTCGCATAGTTGTAAAAACACCTCTTGACCCCCAAAGATCTTTGAAAGTAACTTCTTTAAGATTATTAAGCTGATAAGATTTTTTTAATAAGAGTGTTGCCATTTTCTGTTAAAAAAGATTCTGGGTGAAATTGAAATCCATATATTTTATTTTGATTATCCTCAAGGCCCATTGGTATTTTTGTTTTACTACATCTCATGGTTATTTTAATTGAATTCGATTTAAATGGCTCCATTAATTTTAATGAATGATATCTTCCAACTTTAAATTGTTGATTGTTTTTAAAGATTTTACTTTGATTATTTGTTTTTATTTTGGATTGAAAGCCATGATAAATTTTTTTTTGTTGTATTATTTTACCTCCCTCATTATGTAAAATCATTTGATAACCCAAACAAATACCAATTATTTTTTTCTTTCCTTTATATTTTTTATAAATTTTTGATGTAGTAGGATAATCCTTTGGTGATCCAGGTCCTGGTGACAAAACGATCACATCACTTTTTTCAAGTAATTTATCATTTAACTCATAATAGTTTGTACAAATTACTTTATCAAATTTTGCAAATTGATGTACAACATTCCAGGTAAAAGAGTCCTGATGATCTATAATGTAAATCATTTAAATAACTCCAATAAAGATTTTGCTTTAATATAATTTTCATTAAATTCATTATTTGGTGAACTATCTAATAATACTCCAGATGCGGCAGAGATCTCTGATTGATTTTTATAATTTAATATAGATCTAATTATAATATTAAACCTCATGTCTTGATTAAATTTAATTAATCCAAAACTTCCTGTAAAAATATTTCTACTTTCTTTTTCTTGTTTGTTTAAAAGTTCTAATGTTCTTATCTTAGGACAACCAATTACAGATCCTCCCGGCATCATTGCCTTAATGATATCAATTAATTTTGTGTCTTTATTTAATATTCCACCAATTGATGTAACATAATGAAAAAGATGCTTGTATTCCTCTACATATTTTTTTTTGAGTATTTTGACACTTCCGGGTTTACAAATTTTGGATAAATCGCTTCTTTCCATATCAACTATCATGTTGTGTTCTTTGGTTTCTTTCTCGTTATTTTTAAAATATTTAAGAGCTATATTTTTATTGGATAGTAATTTTTTCTTAAATGTGCCCGCTATTGGTTTTGTTATAATTTTATTTTTTTTCTTATCAATTAATGTTTCAGGAGAGCAACTTACTATAGAGTAATCCTTATCTTTTATCATAAATGACTCTGGGGACGCATTAACACGCATCAATTTCCAAAAAAAATTAATAGGATTAATTAATGATTTATTCTTATATTTCGTACAAATTTTAATTTGATAAGTCTCACCTTCTCTTATTTTTTTTGAAAATAATTCAAATATTTTTTTATATTTTGTATAAGAAATATTTACCTTAAAAGGACTTAGTATTTGAGTTTTGTTAAATTGATAATTAAATGTATGTTTTTTTATATTAGATATAACTTTAATATCTTTTCTAATTTTAATTATAGTCTCAGGTTTATAAAAAACCCCTTTATAAAAATTAATCCTTTTTTTATTTTTTAAATTAATACCAATTAAATTACATAAAATTTCATAACCAAAAAAACCAAGATATAAATCTGTTTCTTTTTTGTATTGTTTTTTCTCTAACGATTTAAGAAAATTATGTATATTTTTTTTTGTTAAAACAATTTTTTTGGAAAAATCAGTATAGATGTTATACCCATCATCTACTTTATAAATAATTAAAGGTTTATCTGATTGATACAGGTCCTCTAAAAAAGGGTTAAATTTAAACTTATGCTGGCTGAGTTCTTTCAATTGCTTTCTCTACTATAGGTAAATGTATCAGACCTGCAAAAATTGATAATGCGATAGATCCGTACCATGCATAGTCAAAATTTCCATTTAATTCATAAAATACACCACCTAGATATGCTCCTAGGAAAGAACCAATTTGATGGCTTACAAAAACTATTCCATATAAAAGTCCAACATATTTTGTACCAAATATATGTGCTACAATTCCATTTGTTGGAGGAACTGTGGAGAGCCATAAAAAACCAAAAGTAACTCCAAAAACTACAGAATTAAATATACTTGGTGGTAAGAAAATAAAATAGATAATAGAAACGCCTCTTAAAAGATATATTGCACTTAGTATTTTTTTCTTACTATACCTTGTTGCTAAATAACCACTTGTAATAGTGCCGGCCATATTAAACACTCCTATCAAAGCTAAAACCATTGCAGGTGTCCAATCAGGCAAACCTTTATCTGCCATATAGGTAGGTATGTGTGTTGCTACTAGAGCAATATGCCAACCACAAACAAAAAAACCTAAAGTGAGATAAATAAAACTTTTGTTTGCAAATGCCTCTTTCAGAGCCTCTCTTACTGTTTGATTATTATCTTGATTAACTCCTACAGGGATTTTTGGAGTACTAATAAACAAAGCTACCACTAATCCTAATGCTAAAAGAAGAGAAAAATATAAAAGAGTATTTTCCCAGCCCGTCTCAACTAAGGAATATCTTACAAGTAAAGGTGATACAAAATATCCAAATGAACCTGCACATGTAACAATTCCTGTTGCAATAGTTCTATTAGATGCTGGAAAATGTTTGGCTACTACTGATACCGGGATACCTATTGCAGTGGAGCCTAACCCTATTCCAATCATCACCCCTATAGTTAAAGTAAAATAACCTCCAGTATTATAGCCAGAATAAAAAAGCAAAACCCCAATTAAATAAAAAACAAAACCAATAAATATTGCAACTGCTCCTCCGTATTTATCGGTAATTACACCAAACAACGGACTAAATACTCCCCAAAGTAATAACTGTAATCCCATAACAAAACCAAAATGAGAGATGGAAATATCTAAGTCAGTATTAAAATCAAAATAAAACAATCCGAAGGTCTGTCTTATTCCTAAAGAAATAATCACAACTATAGAAGCAGCAATTAAAGTGATAAGTGCTTTTTTACTAATAGTAAAACTTTCTGAACTCATTTAATAAATTTTAATGCTTGTTTAATATCATTAATTATGTCTTTAGGATCTTCAAGTCCAATATGCATTCTTATTATATGTTCATCTTTATTAACATGTGTAAATTGTCTCTTACCCAGGGCTTGATAAGTTTGATAAAGTGCTAAGCTCTCAAAACCTCCCCAACTAAATCCATACCCAAAAAGTTTTAAAGAATTAACAAATTTTAAGACTGAGTTTTTATTTTTTGATTTTATTTTAAAACCTAATAAACCTGATGCTCCAGAATAATATTTTTTCCATAATTTGAAATTTTCACTTCCCTTTTTATATGGATAAAAAACTTTAATAATTTTTTTCTGCTTTGATAAAAACCTAGAAATTTTCAGTGCGTTTTCTTGATGTTTTTCTAATCTTACGTCTAAAGTTCGAATACCTCTTAAAATTAAATATGCATCATCAGGACCCAATCTTAATCCTGCAACTTTATTTGTTGCTTCAACTAATTTAAAAACTCGTTTGCTTATAGCTAAACTTCCACCCATTACATCTGAATGACCAGAATAATATTTTGTTGCAGAAACAATTGACATATCAAAACCTAACTTTATTGGTTTCAGAAAATAAGGTGTTCCCCAAGTATTATCTATTGCTGTATAAATTTTATTTTTTTTTGCCAATTTGACTATTTTAGATAAATCTTGAAATTCAAAAGTATTGCTTCCAGGATTTTCAACAAAAATAAGCTTTGTTTTTTTTGTAATTTTTCTTTTCAGATCTTTAAAATCATTTGGATTATAAAATATTGCTCTTATATTAAATTTTTTAAGGTATGTTTCTGTTAAAAGTCTTGTTGGAGAGTAAACAGAATCTGTAACAAGTATTTCGTCATCTGGTTTCACAACGCTTAACACTCCAAGAAATATTGCACCAAAACCAGTAGGTGTTAAATAAACCTTATAACATTCTTCAATTTTTCTTAAAATTTGTTGTAATGCATATGTTGTAGATGTTCCCTGTCGACCATAATCAAAATTTCCACTTACTGGATCTTTCAAATATTTATTTTGAGTTTTTTTTATATCCTGCAAAGATTTAAAAATAATAGTAGAGGCTCTTACCACTGGAGGATTTACTGACTGGTTATGAAAATCTTTAGCTGTATGCTTCAGAAAAGTCTTTAAGGAATTACCCATAATAAATTTGATATGTTATTAAGACAATGCTATATCCCATGAAAAACGTCAATAAAATTAAAATAGGATTAAATGAGTTACCCAAAAAAACATAGAGGCCGAAGAAAACAAGGGTCTAAAAAAAGAAGAGCTAAAAGAAAAAACAAGAAAAAATAATTTTTCTACTATTCTTTAATCCAACCACCACCAAGCACTTTGAGGCCAAACTGATCTTTACGATAAAAAACACATGCCTGGCCAGGAGAAATTCCATCCTCTGGAAGTGCTAAATTAACTTTAGCATTATTATCATCTATAAGATCAACTTTTGCATCTAATAGACTTCCGGTAGATCTAACTTTGACAAATAGATCTTCATCTAAATCTTCTTTTTTAGTTAATAAATTTATTTCTTTTAAAAAAATTATTTTTTTTCCAAGTT
This sequence comes from uncultured Pelagibacteraceae bacterium, assembly GCA_902600245.1. GTDB lineage: Bacteria > Pseudomonadota > Alphaproteobacteria > Pelagibacterales > Pelagibacteraceae > Pelagibacter. Next base: position 7,897 of record CACKIQ010000018.1, read on the forward strand.
TTTCTTTTGGCCCAACTATTATTTCATTTTTATCTGAATTAATCTTTAATACATAGAGAGCTTCTTTATCTGAAACTTTAATTCCTTTACGTTGTCCAATTGTAAAATTAATAATTCCGTCATGAACACCTATCACATCACCTTCTAAATTTTTTATATTTCCTTTCCGAAAGGAATCTGGTCTAAATTTTTGTATTACTGAAGCATAATCACCATTTGGAACAAAACAGATATCTTGACTATCAGGTTTGTCAGCTACGTTTAAATCTAAATTTTTTGCAATTTCTCTAGTTTTATTTTTTAACATCCCACCTAATGGAAATCTTAAATAATCTAATTGTTCTCTAGTTGTATTGAATAAAAAATAACTTTGATCTCTATTTTCGTCTGCAGCTCTATACATATTTGTAGTTTTATTTTCTGTAATACTTTTTACATAATGACCTGTAACCAAAGCATCAGCTTTGAGCTCTTTTGAGACTTCAAATAAATCTTTGAATTTAACAGTTTGATTACACTGAACACATGGAATTGGAGTTTCTCCTTTTAAATAACTCTCAACAAAATTATCTATAACACCTTGCTTAAACTTATCTTGATAATATAAAATTTTATGTTCAATACCTAATTTGTGTGCAACACGCTTAGCATCCATTATATCCTGACCTGAACAACACTGCTTTGAGGCTGCTACTTCTTTGCCATCGTCATAAAGTTTTAGTGTTATTCCAATTACATTATAACCCTCTTTTTTCATAATTCCTGCAACAGTAGAAGAATCTACTCCACCCGACATTGCAACAACTACGGTGGTATCTGAAGGTTTTTTATCTAAACCAATAGAATTTAAATCTTTATTCATAAGGTGGTATTTATACTTATTTACAATATAAGTTAAATTAAATGATTTTAGATTATGAGCCAGGTGACAAAGTCACTAATCCTCTAAAGAAAGAATGGGGAATTGGTCAAGTGCAATCTATAATTAACGATAAAGTGACAGTCAATTTTGAAAATGTTGGAAAAAAAGTGATTAATGCAAAAAACGTTGAGTTAAAAAAACTAGGAAAATGAAGTTGAACTTAAAAGAGATTGTAGAAAGTTTAATTGAAAATTTTTTAGAGGCAGGAGATTTAGCCATTCAATTAAGACAAAAGGGTTTAATAAAAAAAATAAAATCAGACAACACACCGGTAAGTAATGGTGATTTAGAGGTAAATAAATTTATATCAAACAAAATTTCTGAGGTAACTCCTAATTTACCTGTCATTTCAGAGGAAACCTCTGAAAATAAGGACAATATAAATTTGAAAGATTTCTGGCTTATTGATCCTATTGATGGAACTTATGATTATATTAATAATTTAGAAGAATTTACCATTAATGCTGGTTTAATAATTAATAACAAACCTGTTGCAGGATTAATTAATGCTCCTGCAAAAAAAAGAATGTTCTACTCATATGAAAAAGGAAATGCTTTTGAGTTAAGCAATGGTCAAACTAAAAATTTGTGTAACGAACCTCCTAGAAAATCGGAAAATTTAAAATTTATATCATACTCAACTAAAATTAAGCCAGAAATTCAAAAAATTTATGATGATTTGGGAGTAAAAGAAAATGTTAGAATGAAAAGTTCTTTAAAATTCTGTGTAGTTGCTGCTGGTGAATATGACGGTTATGTAGCTGAACCAAGGGCATATGAATGGGATATAGCAGCTGGTCATGCAATTTTAGAACATTCTGGTGGTACTGTAACTGATTTTGAGGGTAATGAAATTTTGTATGGTAAAAAAGATTTAAAAAATCCAAGCATAATTTTGAAAAATAAAAATATTTTATAATGGATGAACAATTAAGAATTATATTAATAATTATTGTTTCAGTTGCAATATTTGGATTATTAGTTTTCGTTTTCGTAAAAAATTACATAAGAAACAAATTAAATCAGCTTATAAAAGAAGAAAAAGATAAAAAGTTAAAGTAGATTTATTATTTTTAAATATTCATCTTTTTCTATATCCATTACTTTTTTTGATATTTCAAAATCAAATCCATTTCTTGCAAGTAGGGATATATCTTTTTTATAAAATAAAGTTCTATTATCCTTCATTCTTGCTGGACCAATTCTTTTTTTTTTACATAATTTGATTGCCGAAAAAAAATCTTGATCAGAATTATCTTCCTTTATTTTTTTAACTGTATCTTTGATAAATGTTTCATCTATTCCTTTACCTATTAAATAATTTCTGATTTTGTTAATTGACTTTCCTCTTTGAAGCATGCTTTTAGCTTTACTTTCAGAATAAAATTGATCGTTTATAAATCTGTTTTTTTCTAAATCGGACAAAACAATATCAATCAATTTATTTATATCTTTTTTTCTTGCATCAGATGCTGATAGTTTCATGTATTTTTTTAATAAATAAGTTTTGAGTTGTTGTTTTGAAGGAGCGTACTTTTCAACATAAGCAAAGGCAAAATTACGCATCTCATCTACAGTTACTTGAAGTGTTTTTTTTCTATTTCTTATAGGAATCATTGTTAGATTTAATATAATATATCTAGATGATTGAACAAATTTATACTTATTTCACAATTGAGACACTTTACATGTGGATCAATCTTGGAGTTCTGCCTTTTTGGTTTATCCTGATAATGTTTCCTCAATCACATTTAAGTAAAATTTTTGTAACATCGATTTTTCCATTTTTAATATTAAGTGGTGTGTATATCTTCATTTTATATAAATCATATTTAATTGGTTACGATTTTGACGGAAATTTCTCTCTTTATTTAGGTCTAACTGAGCTTTCGAGATTATTTGAAGATCATTTGTACATAATGATATTTTGGACTCATTTTATTGCTATAAACTTATTTATTGGTGGCTGGATTGTTAAAGACTCTCAAAAGTTTTCTATAAATAAAGTTTTGATGGCTGTGCCATTAATTGTAACTTATTTAATTGGTCCAATAGGTTTGTTTTTATATTGGATAATTAGAATTTTTTATGCAAAAAGAATTAGTTTATATGAGTAATCATATAGATTTTTATTTCGATATAATTAGCCCCTATGCATATATTGCACACAAAAAAATTCTTAAACATAAAAATATCGTGTTTAATTATAAACCAATTTATTTAGGGGGTCTTCACAAACTAGCTGGAATTGATTCTCCTGCTTTTAATAAATATAAATTGAGAAATAATATTAACGATTGTAATTTAGTATCTAAAAAAAATAATATTGAATTCAAATGGAATTCTTATTTTCCAATAAATTCTTTAAATATAATGAGAGGATATATTTGTGTAAGTAAAGATAAACAAAAAGATTACTTGAATTGTTTTTTTGATGCTTATTGGAAAAATAATCATGATTTATCAAATGTTGAGAACATGTCTAAATTAATAAAGGATTTAAATATTGATATTCAAGATTTTTTTCAATCTATAAAACAACAATCAATCAAAGAAAAATTGATTAAATTAACTAGTGATGCTTTTAAAAAAGAAGTTTTTGGAACTCCGACATTTATAGTTAATAATAAAATTTTTTGGGGACAAGATAGACTTGAGTATGCTTTAGAAGAATTTAATGCTAATTAAATTATTTTGAATTTACTACTAGCTATAGAGCCAAACCCACCATCAATATGTGATACTTTAAGGTATCCCATATCTTTTAAAGATTTTACTGCTAAGGCTGATCTTACACCACCTGCGCAAAATAAAACAAATTCTTTATTTTGGTCTATCTGTCCATTTTTAAATATTGGGCTGTTAGGATCTAAATATACCTCAAGCATTCCTCTTGGAATATGACTTGCTCCTTCAACGCTACCAGTATTTTCTACCTCATTACTTTCTCTTATATCTATAAGATTACAATTTTTATTTTGTACCATTTGATAAGCTTCATCAGCATCAATTGTTTTAATTTCACCCATAGCTTCAGAAACTAAATTTTGGATTGTTTTAATGGACATAATTTTATTTTAAATTACCTCAAAAACATTATATTGCTACAAAATTATGTTAAAAATTAACTCCAAAGCTCCATCATTTATATTACCATCAACAACAAATAATAAATACTCATTAAAGGACTCCATTGGGAAATATGTTGTTTTATACTTCTACCCAAAGGATGATACTCCTGGATGTACTATTGAAACAAATGATTTTAATAAACTTTTATCTAAATTTAAAAAGTTAGATTGTGAAGTGTATGGCATATCAAAGGATAATTTAAAAAGTCATAATAAATTTAGAGATAAATATAAAATTAAATTCGACTTGCTTGCTGACGAGGAAATAAAAGTTCTAAAAAAGTATAAAGTTTGGGGTATGAAAAAATTTATGGGCCGTGAATTTATGGGAATTATTAGATCGACCTATTTAATCGATAAAAAAGGAAAAATAGTTAAAATTTGGGATAACGTTAAAGTTAAAAATCATGCTGAAGAAGTGTTAAAAACACTCAAGAATTTTGTTGATAAATAACAAGGGTCCCTATTAAGGGACCCTTTTTGTTAACTAACTAGAGAGAGAGATTATAGTTAATTCTTAGTTGTTAGAGGCTCTTCAATGAGATAACGACATGGAGATCGAAGAGCCTCTATATTGCATACAATTTAGTCTCGAATTGAGTAAGCTATAACTCCAGTTTCAGATACGTCTGTACCTTTCATTTCAGCTTCTTTACTCAATCTAATACCCATAGTTGCTTTCATTGCAGACCACACTATTAGAGCAACAACAAATACAAATACATTTATTGCTATAACACCAAGTAATTGTGTTCCAAAATTTGCACCTGTGTTAGTTGCTGGAACAATAAGTGTTCCCCAGATACCGGCAAATAAGTGCGCAGGTATAGCACCAACTACATCGTCAATCTTTAATGAAAATAGTAATTTAGTTCCATAAACTACAATCACTCCACCAACAGCACCAATCAAAATTGCTGCTAAAGGTGATGGCATTAATGGTTCTGCAGTAATTGCAACTAGACCACCAATACATCCATTAAGCATTTGAACTACATCTGTTTTACCAGATAGTCTTGTAACTGCTCCAGCAGCCATTACACCACCTGCACCAGCTAAAAGAGTATTAATAAAGATTTTTGACACTGCGATAGCATCATCAGCAGTTCCCATAGCTAACTGTGAACCACCATTAAATCCAAACCAACCTAGCCATAAAACAAATACACCAAGTGTTACTAGGGGAATCGAGGATGCCGCAAATGGTTTTAACGGAGCAGCTTCACCTTTCTTGGTAAATCTACCTAATCTAGGACCCAAAATCATTGCTCCAGCTAGTGCCGCTGCACCACCTGTTGAGTGAACCAGAGTAGAACCAGCAAAATCAGAGAAACCTGCAGCTGCTAACCAGCCACCTCCCCATTGCCATCCCATTACAATTGGATAAATAATTCCAGCTAAAATAGCTGCAAACAAGAAAAACGGCCAAAGTTTGATTCTTTCAGCTAGTGTTCCAGAAACAATCGATACTGTAGTCGCACAGAATACCATTTGGAAATACCAATCTGAACCATCTGCATAACCAGTGTCTATTTTACTTGCATCTGACCACGGTATAAATTTACCAATGTATCCGCCTTCAGGAATACCATAAGCTAAATTATAACCAACGAGCCAAAACATAATTGCCGCTATTGAAAATAAACCTATATTTTTTGCACAGATTACGGATACACTTTTTGATGTAACCATACCTGACTCTAACATTGCGAAACCTGCTGCCATAAACATTACGAGGAAACCACAAATTAGAAATAGTAGAGTGTTAAAAATAAACCCCACTTCAGCAGATACTGTTGTCTCTGCCATACCCGCACTACTCATGTTTAACAAAAATATCAAACTTAATAGAAACGCGGATGTTCTCTTTATTAATTTAGTCATAAGACCTCCACTTGTTAAAGAGGTGCTTATAAATTTATTAAATCTAAAAACTAACGCTGATTAGGAAAATTTGATATGCAATATTTGCATATACTAACAGCCCTTAACGCTTTTACGTAAGGGCTGTTAAAATTTTTATCTGTTAAATACTTCTTTTAAAGCCTTAGCTGGTAAGAATTTTACCTTTTGAGAAGCAGCGATTTGAATTTGCTCACCAGTTCTTGGGTTTCTTCCAACTCTTGCTTTTCTTTTGGCAACTTTATAAGTACCAAATCCAGCAATTTTTACTGAATCATCACCTTTTAAAGCATCTAAAATAGTGTTGGTAATTGTATCAAAAGTTCGCTCAGCATCTGCTTTGCTCAAATTTAATGAGCCAGAAAGCTTAGCAATTAGTTGTTTTTTATTCATTTTAGCTCCGGTTTTGTTGGTTAATATTTATACTTGTCATAAACGTTGATAAATCAAGCTTTTTTTTAGTGTTTAGTTTTTTAAAACACACAACATCTTGTAAATGATTAAATAAATGTTGATTTTATTGACTTTTTTAAAAGTTTTAGGATGTGAATTATCTGAATAAACCGAGGTCCTTTAGATCATTAAATGTTGTAAAAAACATCAATGATAGCAACAAAAACAATCCGATTCGAAAAAAACCTTCTTGAGTTTTTTGAGATAGAGGTCGGCCTAAAACTTTCTCAAATGCATAAAACATTAGATGTCCTCCATCTAACATTGGTATTGGAAATAGATTAATTAGCCCTAAACTTATTGAAATATAAGCCATCATACTAATGAAAGCTAACACACCAAAGGTTGCAACTTGTCCTGAAATTTTAGCAATTCTAATTGGGCCACCCAATTGAGATGTATCAGCTTTACCTAATATCATTCCTCCGATGTATTTCAAAGAGGCAACACTTACAAAATAAACTTCATAACTTGCATGATACAAAGCCTTAGCAGGACCTAATTTAACATGATTAATTTTATCGTTATAAGCTGATAGTTTTATACCAACCATTCTTTTGTTTATTTTGTTACCTAATCCATCATCACCTTCAACAACATTTGGTTTTACTTTTAAAATCAATTCATCATATGAACGTTTAACTTTAAAATCTATAAATTCACCTGTAGAAAGGGTAATATATTTAGAAACTTCCATAATACTTTTAACTTCATTTCCATCAATTTCTAAAATTATATCTTGATCTTTGAGCCCACCCGTCATGGCAGGGCTATTTTCTTGAACCTCACTGATCACAGCAGGAGTGAAATCCTTACCAACAAATGTATAAAGACAAAAGAATATCACCAGAGCTAATAAAAAGTTAGCTAAAGGTCCACCAAACACAATTAATGCTCTTTGATATAAAGGTTTTAGTGTAAATAATTTTTCTCTTTCCTCCTCATTATATTTCTCTAATATTTCTTGATGATCTGCTTGAGAATACACATTTCTATCTCCAAAGAATTTTACATATCCACCTAAAGGAATTGCACATATTTTCCACCTTGTGCCTGATTTATCATTCCAACCAAATAACTCTTTACCAAAACCAATTGAAAAATCAGTAACACCTACGCCATATTTTCTTGCAAAATAGTAGTGTCCATATTCATGGATAAAAACCACAACAAGAATTAAAATTAAAAAAGGTATTATATAACTAAGCATTCTTTATTTTATTATTTAATTTTTATATTCACAACCTTCAATAAACAACTAAATTGACGCCATTTTAAATTTGTTGGATCAATGCAGCACTATTATTAGTTGGTTTATTAACATCTTTTGAAACTTCATGAAAAATAAGATCAGGTATTTTACGTTCCTTTAAAAAAGCTGATCCCTGAAGTTCTATATTTAAATAACGATTAATATCAGCTTGATTTAAAATAACTGGTTGTCGGTGGTGAATTTTACTGATGTTTTCTTTTGCTTCTTCTGTAATTAGGCAGAAC
>CACKIQ010000019.1 GCA_902600245.1 uncultured Pelagibacteraceae bacterium
AATAAAGCTTCTGCAACAACTATTTTTCTATTTTTAAAATTACCATAATCTCTCAATTGTAATATCACATAATTAAGAGACTCATTATATGCTAAAGCTTTATTGGCTGGAATTGTCCAGGGTGTTGTTGTCCAAATTATAATATCACTTCCAACTAATTCTTTTAAATCAGAATATTTAACTGAAAAAGAAGTATAAATTGTATCAGATTTATGGTCTTGATATTCTACTTCTGCGTCTGCAAGAGCTGTTTTTTCAACTGTTGACCATAAAACTGGTTTGAAGCCTCTATATAAACTTCCCTCTTTTAAAAACTTTCCAAGTTCCCTTACAATTTGCGCCTCAGCACCAAAACTCATAGTGGAGTAGTAATTTTCCCAATCTCCTACAACACCCAAACGTTTAAATTGAGATTTATGAACTTCAATCCATTTTTCTGCAAATGATCGACACTCTTTTCTGAATTCAACAATAGGAACTTCATTTTTATTTTTTTTACTTTTTTTATACTGTTCCTCTATTTTCCATTCAATTGGTAAACCATGACAGTCCCATCCTGGTACATAAATGCTGTCTTTACCATCCATTTGATGAAATTTAACGATAATATCTTTCAATATTTTATTAAGAGCAGTACCCATGTGAATGTTTCCATTCGCATAAGGTGGGCCATCGTGAAGAACAAATTTTTCTTTTCCTTTACTTGAGTTCCTTATTTCATCATAAAGATTTATTTTTTGCCAATAATCTAAAATTTCAGGCTCTCTTGTTGGCAAATTTGCCTTCATTGAAAATGCTGTTTTTGGCAGATTAATTTGTGATTTACTCATTTAGTATTTCTTGCAATTTTTAAATCAGTTTTAATTTGAACTTTTAATTGATTAACATTTTTAAATTTTTTCTCTTTTCTAATAAACTTTAAAAACTCTACTGATAAAAGTTTATTATAAAGATTTCCAGAAAAATTAAATAAATGAACTTCTAATAAGATTTTTTTTTGATTAAATGTGGGTCTAAATCCTAAATTAGCAATTCCTCTAAGATATTTAGGGTTATTTTTCCTTAGAACTTTAACAGCATAAACACCAGGTTTAGCTAGAACATAATCGTGAATATCTATGTTACAGGTCGGGAAACCAATTTTTTTTCCGACCTGTCTACCCTTTTGAACTGTACCGTCTATAGTCCAATTTCTATCAAGAAGTTTATTTGCTTTTTTTAAAAATCCATTTTCTAAAAGATTTCTTATTAAAGAAGATGATACAATTTTTTTATCTTTGATTAATGGTTTTGGCTTAACAACTTTATAATTATAAATTTTTTCATTTTTAATTAGCAAATTAACATTTCCTTCTCTATTATTTCCAAATCTGAAATTATTACTTACAAAAATAAATTTAGAATTTAATTTTTTATTCAGAATTTCAATTATAAAATTTAATGCTTTAGTTTTTGAAAATTCTTTATCAAATTTTTTTGTTATAACAAAATCAACTTTAAATTTGCCAAGCAATTTAATTTTTTGTTCAAGATTTGATAATCTAAAATTTTTTAATTTTTTATTAAAAAACATTTTAGGCATTGGATCAAAATTAATTACACCAATATTTAAATTATATTTTTTTTTATAAGATTGTGCTAATTTAAATAACTTTTGATGACCTTGATGTAGTCCATCGAAATTGCCTATTAAAACAATAGATCCTTTATGTTTTTTTTGAATATTAAAATTATAGTAATGTTTTACCATTTTAAATCTGACTGAATAAAATTAACTATCACCTCGTATTCTTTTGTAACTTTTTCAATGCCTCTATTATCAATTTCATCTTTATGAATTCCATTAGAAATCAACAAGCAGTCATAATTTAATAGATTTGCACCTCTTATATCTGTGTTCAAATTATCACCAATTGCTAATATTTTTTTATTATTATTATTAATTGATTGATTATAAACTTCTGGATAAGGTTTTCCAAAATAAACTACTTGCCCACCCATTTTTTCAAAAACCATAGCAACTGAGCCTGCACACAACTCTCTGGTGTTTCCACGATCAACAATTAAATCTGGATTTGTGCAAATCATTTTTTTATTTAAATGGTTAGCAAACAAGTCTTTATAGTAAGTCAAGTCTTTGTCAAAATCATCAAATAAACCAGTACACAATAAATACTCACTTTCTTTAATGTTCTCACTTTTGTTCTTTTCAAATAAATTGAATAAATCAAAATCTCTAGGTGGACCTATGTGATAAAATTTTTTTGATAGAAAATTTTTTTTTAAATAACTTAGTGCCGCTTCACCTGAAGTAAATACATGATCTCTTAAATCTTTATCCATGCCCATTTTTTCTAAGAAATTTTTAACAGTTTCATTCGGTCTTGGTGCATTTGTTAAAAGCACATAACTTTTATTTTTTTTAGAAAGTTCTTTAAGAACGGTTATCGCTTTTTCATGTAATTTAATCCCATTATGAATTACCCCCCATAAGTCTATATAGAAAAGATCATATTGATCAGCTATTGACTGCAGCCCTGTTAAATCTAATTTTTTAGTCATATTTTTAAGGTATAAACCATAAAATCTCGAATTTACTAGCAATATTAATACTCTTATGAGTTTCTAATCTTGAAATAGACGGCGAAATATCTATATGAGGCTCATATTTATAAAGATTTATAAAGGAGAATTTATGAAGTTTAAACCGTTACATGACAGAGTTCTAATCGAAGTATTAGACAGCAGTGAAAAAACTGCTGGAGGAATTATCATCCCTGATACAGCTCAGGAAAAACCACAAGAAGGTAAAGTTGTTGCTGTAGGTGGTGGAGCAAAAACAGAGGATGGAAAAAAGATTCCAATGGACGTTAAAGTTGGTGACAAAGTTTTATTTGGCAAATGGTCAGGAACTGAAGTCAAAATTGATGGTAAAGAGTACAGCATAATGAAAGAGTCAGACATTATGGGTATTTCAAGTAAGTAATTTAATTTAAAGGAGAAATATAATGGCAAAAGTTGTTAAATTTGATGCTGAAGCAAGAGCAGCAATGATTAGAGGTGTAAACATCTTGGCTGATACTGTTAAAGTAACTTTAGGACCTAAAGGAAGAAACGTGGTAATGGATAAATCTTATGGTGCTCCTAGAATTACAAAAGACGGTGTCTCTGTTGCTAAAGAAATAGACCTTGAAGATAAATTTGAAAACATGGGTGCACAAATGGTTAAGGAAGTAGCCAGTAAGACAAACGATGAAGCCGGCGATGGAACTACCACAGCTACTATACTAGCACAATCTATTGTAAAAGAAGGTGTAAAATATGTTACAGCTGGCATGAATCCGATGGATGTAAAAAGAGGGATTGATGCTGCAGTAGAAACTGTAAAAGAAAGTCTTGTTGCATCTGCTAAAAAAGTAAAAGATAGCGATGAAATTGCTCAGGTAGGTACAATTTCTGCAAATGGTGATAAAGAAATTGGAACTATGATTGCAAAAGCAATGCAGAAAGTTGGAAATGAGGGAGTAATTACAGTCGAAGAAAATAAAGGTATTGAAACTGAATTAGATGTAGTTGAAGGTATGCAGTTTGACAGAGGTTATTTATCTCCGTATTTTATTACTAATAGTGATAAGATGACTACAGAATTAGATAATCCTTTTATTCTTTTGCATGAAAAAAAATTAACAAATTTACAGCCTATGGTTCCTCTTTTAGAAGCTGTTGTACAAGCAGGTAGACCACTAATGATTATATCTGAAGATGTCGAAGGTGAAGCTTTAGCAACTTTAGTTGTAAACAAATTAAGAGGTGGTTTGAAAGTAGTAGCTGTTAAAGCTCCAGGATTTGGTGATAGAAGAAAAGCTATGCTAGAAGATATTGCTATTTTAACTGGAGGTCAGGTTATTTCTGAAGATTTAGGTATCAAACTTGAAAATGTTAAACTAGACGATCTTGGATCTTGTAAAAAAATAAAAGTTGATAAAGATAATAGTACTATCGTCAATGGAAGTGGAAAAAAATCAGATATTGAAGCAAGATGTGCTTCAATAAAACAACAAGTAGAAGAAACTACTTCTGACTACGATAGAGAAAAACTTCAAGAGAGACTTGCTAAGTTAGCTGGTGGAGTTGCAGTTATCAAAGTTGGTGGTGCAACAGAAGTCGAAGTTAAAGAGAGAAAAGATAGAGTTGAAGATGCTTTAAACGCAACCAGAGCTGCTGTTGAAGAAGGTATTGTAACTGGTGGTGGTTGTGCACTTCTATATGCTGCACAAGATCTTGATAAAGTGAAATCTAAAGGAGATGATCATAAAGCAGGTGTTGATCTAGTAAGAAAAGCTTTGGAGGCTCCAATTAGACAAATAACTATGAATGCTGGTGTAGATGGCTCTGTAGTAGTTGGTAAATTACTTGAACAGAAGAAAAAAACTCACGGTTATGACGCTCAAAATGAAGAGTATTGTGATATGTTTACGAAAGGTATTATAGACCCAGTTAAAGTTGTAAGAACTGCTCTACAGGATGCTGCTTCAATTGCAGGATTATTAGTAACAACTGAAGCAATGATTGCTGACAAACCAGAGGAAAAAGATGCTGCAAGTGGAATGCCTGGTGGTATGCCTGGAGGAATGGGCGGCATGGGAGGAATGGGTGGAATGGGTATGTAACCTATTTTAAAAGTTGAAAAATTGAAAAAAACCCGAGTCACTCGGGTTTTTTTTTGTCAAAATTTAAATTTTTTAATTTTTTTTCTAATTTAATAAACACCTCATCCCAACTATCAAATTTATCTTGTTTAATAATCTCAACAGACGGATACCAAATAGTCTGATGTTTGTCATCAAACCACCTCCAATCAGAATTATAATTAAGTAGCAATATAGATTTTTTGTTTAAAATTCCTGCTAAGTGTATAATTGATGTATCTGAAGATATGACTAAATCTAGTTTTCTAATATACTGTGAAATCTCAAGAAAAGATTTATCTCCTAAATTAAATAAATTGTGATGCAAGTCATACTCATTGTTTTCTTCACCTTTTATATCTTTAGATAATTTATAAAAATTTATGTTTTTGAGTTTTAAAATATTATCAAAATATTTGAATGGAATAGATCTATATGAATCCAGAAAATATTTTTTATTTCCAGACCAAGCTAGTCCGATATTCAATTTCTGAGTATCTAAGGAGATTTTTTTTTCAGCTTCAGTATTTTTTCGTAATTCATAAAAATTAATATCTTCAGTATTTTTTATATTTAAATATTTTGGGATACTACATAATGGAATTTGATAATCAAAATTTTCTAAATTAATATTTTCATGACTTGTTACGAAAATATTTTCATGTAAGCCTTTTAGAATTTGGTATAACTTTGCATTAACAGCAAAAGTAATGTGATTTGAAAATTTTAAAAGATCTAAGATAAACCTTGAAAATTGAATAGTATCACCAAGTCCTTGCTCATCCCAAACTATTATTTTCTTGTCTTTTATGTCAGATAATAAATTTGGAGATTTTAAATCTTGATATTTCATCTCTACAGGTTCATTTTTTTTCCATCTATTCTCAAATAAAATAAATCCATTTTTTAAATCTTTTAATTTTAACTTACATAATGCTAAACTGTGAAGATTAGTAAAATCATCATTTTTTATTTGTTTACATTTATTAAAATAATAATGGGCAATTCTTGGTCTTCCTAGCTCAGAAAATAAAATACCAATATTATAATACACAAGAAGTTTTTTGCTCTCCTTAAGTTTTTTTTTATAAATTTTAAGGGCACTTAAAAAATCTTTAATTTTTTTAAAATTTGATGCTAACAAATCCTGAATCGTTTCTTTAAATCTTTCATCGTGAATTATTTTTCTGCAGTTTTCTATAGATTTTAAAAAATCACCATTAAAATAATGTAAAAATGCTTTTCCATATATAATTTCTTTTTCATCACTTAAATTTTGAAATCTTTTTAATATATCGTTTAATTTATTTCTTTGATTTGTATTAACATATATTGAAATTAAATTATGAATTATAGACAATCTACCAGGTACTAAATCCAGAGATTTATTAAATATTATTTCTGCGTTTACATAGTCATTAATTTGTAAAAACCTCACCCCTTCCTCAAAAAGAATTTTGGCTTTATCTAATGTCTCTTTTTTCATTTAAATAAATCTTTCAAACTTTAATAAAAATATGTGACAAAGTTTGGATTTTAAAAATTTTATATCCATTAACATTTAAATAATTATAAATATAATTTTTATTTTTTTGATGAACCTCAATGTTAATTACTTTGGGAGTATAATGTTTTAAATTAATACTCTTTAAAATTTTATAATCACTACCTTCACAATCAATGTTAAGATAATCAAAATTGTCTTGGACTAAATCTTTAAAAAGCTTAGTTTCAACTTTTTTAATTTTATAATTTTTTATGCCAAAGTTTTCAAAATTTTCTAAATAAATTGAATTTAGTGCGCTAAATTCTGAATTCATGTACACATCAATAGTTTCAATTCTATCAGATAAGCAGGCAACAAGATTTAAATCATTTGGTCTGCACGCATTAAATAAATCAATACTTTTTTGATTTAAATCAATATTAGTACCTGTCCATCCATTTTTATGTAAAAGCGCAGTATTACTGTATTTAATTGGATGAAAACATCCTATATCTACATATTTACCAACAAAATTTCCAAATATTTCCTTTATTACTATATCTTCTGAAAACTGTGAATAACTTTTTTTTTTTAAAAAATATTTATACTTAATACGTACGTAAATTAAGTAAAAACTAAAAAATAATTTTGAGTATGTTAATAATTTTTTTTTCATAAATATTATGTTAAAAATACTAATTAATGTCTAAAAGATATAGTGGAAAATCCTTTAAAGACTCAAATGTAAAAAAAAAAGCACAATTAAGCTTTAAAGAAAAAAGAAAACTTAAAAGAGAAAAGCAAAAAAAGAGAAATTAAGTTTAATTTATAAGAATTTTTCAAGCCAAATGTGAATTTTTTTGAGTTTAAATATGTATTTAAATATGTATAAGAACCGGGATTTATGACTAATAATATCAGAAACATCACAATCATAGCCCATGTTGATCATGGCAAAACTACTCTAATTGATAATTTAATGAAACAAAGTGGTTCATTTAGAGAGAATGAAGTTGTTGATGAAAGATTAATGGATTCGGGTGAGCTCGAAAAAGAAAGAGGAATTACAATTTTAGCAAAACCTGCTTCAATTAATTGGAACAATTCAAGAATAAATATAATAGATACTCCAGGCCATAGAGATTTTGCAGCTGAAGTTGAAAGAGTTTTAAGTATGGCAGATGGAGCATTACTATTAATTGACTCTGCAGAAGGTGTTATGCCTCAAACAAAATTTGTATTATCAAAAGCACTCAAACAAGGATTAAAACCAATTGTTGTCATTAATAAATTAGATAAAGCTGATCAAAGAGCTAATGAAGTTTTAGATGAAACATTTGATTTATTTGTTAGCTTAGACGCAAATGAAGAGCAATTAGATTTTCCAGTTCTGTATGCAAGTGGAAGATCAGGTTGGGCAGATCATGAAGTTGATGGTCCAAGAGAAAATTTAAATCCTTTGTTAGATTTAATTGTTGATCACGTAAAGCCTGCTGAACTTGATAAAACTAAACCTTTTACAATGTTGTCAACGCTACTTTATGCAGATAGTTTTTTAGGAAGAAGTTTGGTTGGAAAAATTACACAAGGAACCGCTAAAGCTAACCAATCTATAAAAGCAATCAATTTAAATGGTGAAAAAGTTGATGAAGGAAAATTAACAAAAATTTTTAGATATGAAGGAACTAAAAAAGTTCCAATAGATGTTGGTGAAGCTGGGGATATTGTAGTTGTTGCTGGATTAGAAAAAGCAAACGTTGCTGATACAATATGTGACTTGGAAGTAAGTGAGCCTATACCTGCTACTCCGATAGATCCTCCTACAATGTCAATTACAATTACTGTAAATACTTCACCTTTAGCTGGAACCGAAGGTAAAAAACTTACCAGCACTCAAATAAGAGATAGATTAGTTCAAGAGGCACAAAATAATGTTGGTATTTCATTTTCTGAAAACAATGGAAAAGACTCTTTTGTTGTTAGTGGTAGAGGTGAGTTAATGCTGGAAATTCTTTTAACTCAAATGAGAAGAGAAGGTTTTGAGATGACAGTTAGTCCTCCAAAAGTATTATATAAATCTGATGAAGGTGGAAATAAACTCGAGCCAATTGAAGAAATTACTATGGACCTTGATGAAGAACATTCTTCAAAAGTAATTGATTCAATGAACAGAAGAAAAGGTAAACTAATAGAACTAAAAGATACTGGAACAAATAAAAAAAGATTAATTTTTCATGCGCCTACTAGAGGGTTAATGGGCTACACAAGTAGATTCCTTACGCTTACAAAAGGAAATGGAGTGATAAATAGAATATTCCATAGCTATGGTCCTTTTGAAGGAGAAATGGAGGGTAGAAGAAATGGAGCATTAATCTCTATGGAACAAGGAAAAGCAGTTGCATTCGCGATATTTAACCTTCAAGCAAGAGGAGAAATGTTTGTAACTCACAATGATGCTGTTTATCCTGGAATGATAGTTGGTCTTTCACCTAAACCAGGTGATATGATAATCAATGTCATGAAAGGTAAAAAGTTAACAAATATGAGAACTCAAGGTACTGACGAAAATGTTGTCCTTACACCAGTCAGAACAATGTCTATTGCTGAACAATTAAGTATGCTTAATACTGATGAAGCTTTAGAGATAACTCCATACTCTTGTAGATTGAGAAAAGCAATTCTTGATCCACACGAAAGAAAGAAAAGCGAAAAAGCTACAGCTGCAGCCTAATCAAAAGTTTTATCAACTAAATAAAGTCCTAACGCAACACATGGGCCTATACCAAATGCAAATAATAATGTTCCGATCCCAACTGTTCCCCCTAAATACCATCCAATACTAACAACTGAAATTTCTAATGTTGCTCTTACAACAGCTATAGGAAAATTAGTTAATTTTTGTAATCCTATCATTAGTCCATCTCTAGGACCAGCTCCTAAATTAGACACCAAATAAATACCCCCACCTATTCCAACCATGACCACAGAAATTATTGCTAATAATAATTGATGTATATAATCTGATGGTGTTGGAACATGTTTGATACAAAGATCAATCATAATTGCAATTATCAAAGCATTAAATATTGTTCCCATCCCTGGTTTTTGTCCAAGAGGTATCCATAAAATTAAAACAGCAATACTTATTAATAGCGTGATAGTTCCAATACTTAAATTAACATTTAAAGAAATACCTTGAGCTAATACACTCCAAGGAGAAGCGCCTGTAAATGAAACGATTAACAATCCTTCACCTAATCCAAATATTGATAATCCAAAGCATAAGAAAAAAAATGTAGAAAACTTTGGTTTAAAATTAAAAGGTTTTTCTGAGCTCCATTTTACTTTTGGGATTTTTTTAATTTTTAAAAACATAATTGTAATAAGCTATATCTATTAAAGAAAAATTCTAATATTGTAACTAGCAAATGAAAAAATTTGTAGTTATTTTACTTGTTGTATTTTTCTCATCAATTTCTTTAGCTCATATTGGTCATTATAACAAATTTGATAAAATAGAAATGGAGATATTGAGAAATGATGAAGTAATTGGTTATAACAATTATTATTTTAAAAGAGATGGTGAAAAAACGATAGTAAAAAATCAATATAAATTTGAGGTAAAATTACTATCTGCAACAATATTTAAAGTAGAGGGATATGGGGAAGAAATTTATTTAAAAGATAATTTGATATCTTTTCAATCTAAGACACTTCAAAATAAAAAAGAAAAATTTGTAAACTTAAAACTAGATAAAAATAATAAAAAGTTTGAAATTAAAGGATCTTCATATTCAGGCGAAGCTTCTATTAAAAATATTATTGGGAATTGGTGGAGTCATAGAATTTTACAAGCAGAAAGTCAAATAAGTCCTATTTCTGGAAGTATAAAAGAACAAATAGTTACTTTTATTAGCAAAGAAAATATCTCAATTAATGGCAAACAATACGAAACAGATCATTTTAAACTTACATCAAAAGACATGTCTCTTCCTGAAGATAAAAAATTGAATTTTGACATTTGGCTTGATAAAAAAACTTCAGTGATTGTTAAAATTACTTATGAGAGAATGGGAAATTGGGAATATCGCCTAAAAATTCTTGAATAAAATTATTTATTTATTTTTTTAAAAAGATCGTTTGCACTTATCCATCCAGACTCTACTCTAGGACCTACAAACCAATCTGCACACACTCCTAGATTTAATTTTTCATTCCAATAACTTTTAACTTTTAAGGATCTCGAATTTGAAGAATATTTCCAACCATGATTTAATGATGTTATAATTTTTGTTTTTTTAATTCCAGTAAGTTTAAAAAATTGATTAATTAAAATCTTTGAGTTTTTTTCTTTATTTTCTTTATTTTTATCTATTTTTTTATTTGCCCATAAGTTTGTACTTTGTAAAGTCCATAAATCATTATTACTTTTAAATCTTTTTTTACTATTTTCTTTAGCAGCCCACCCTAAAATTTTGTCATCAAATAAATAACTCGAAATGTTTTTATTTGTTTTTTTAATTTCAATCATGACTGTAATATTTGCATCCATTTTGACTTTTTGCTTGATGAATGTATCCTTAATAAATTTTTTTGATAATTTTTTCAATTGTGGGAATGGACAAGTTAACACTAATTTATCATAATATTTTGTTTTATTGTTCTTAAAGACTAATCTCCATTTATTGTTTATATATTTAATCTTCTCTAACTCACTTTGAAAATTACATTTTATATTCTTTATTAAGTATTTACTAATATCATTGTTACCTTTGCAACCAATTATTTTAACATGATTTTTATTTTCTTTTTTAAATTTGTTTAAAAAAATATGTTTGCCACTCCATTTTTTTAAAATTTTTTTTTTTTGTAAATTTGTAATAAATTTTTTAAATTGAATTGATTTTGGAGAAATATATTGTGCCCCGTGATCAAATCCTATTGACTTATTTAATCTTTTAAAGGAGGATCTACCACCTGGACCTCTAGCTTTATCATAAATATGTACAGAATTTTTTTTGCTTAATAAACTAGCTATTGTCGCTCCTGAAATTCCAGAGCCAATGACACAATAACTGCTCATTTTCCTGCAACAGTCATACCTTCTATCATCATAGTTGGTGAATTGACTGAATATTCAAATTCTAAATCATTAGCTAAAATTATATTTTTAAACATATCCTTAAAATTACCAGCAATTGTAATTTCATTTACAGGATATTTAAATTCTCCATGTTCAACTAAAAATCCAGTAGCACCTACTGAATAATCTCCTGTAACAAGATTAGATCCATGACCAATAGTTTCAGTAATATAAAGACTTCTTGAATTTTTTTTCATAAGATCTTCGTAGCTAATAATTCCATTTTCAAAATATAAATTTGTAGTTCCACCACTTCTTCCATTTGATTTTAAATTTAATTTTTTTCCGTTGTAAGTGTCGACAAGATAGTTTTTAAGAATTCCATTCTCTATAAGTTGTAATTTATTTGAGTTTACACCTTCTGAATCAAAATTTTGAGAACCCATTCCTTTTATTATATCTGGTTTATCAATTACATTTATCGATTTCGCAAAAACCTGTTGATTAATTTTATCCTTTAAAAATGAAGTACCTCTTGCAATTGCAGAGGCAGATATTGCATTTGCAAAAACATTTAACATTCCTTTTGAAATTCTTTTATCAAAAATTATGCTAATTTTTTCACTTCCAATTTTGTTAGGGCTCAATTTTCTGATAGTTTGTTTGGCGGCTTTATTTCCAAGATCTGTTGCTTCTTCAATGTCAGATAAATGGCGTTTGCTAGAAAATTCATAGTCTCTTTCCATGCTATTTTCATCTTTTGCAACAGTTACACAAGAAGCACTAAATGAAGATTTTTTATAACCATCACAAAAACCATCACTATTAGCTAAAATAAAATTTGATTTATTTACAGTGAAGCTAGACTCTGTGTTTATGATTTGCTTATCTAACGAAGCAGACTCCTCTAAATCTTTCAAATATTTTATTTTTTTATCATTTTCAAATCTTGTCTCATCGTACAAATCAAGACTTTTAATTTGTTTTGCTAATAAATTCTTATCAGGCAAAGAATTAAACTCATCCTCTGGTGTAATTTTTGTAGTTTCAAAGCACTTTTCAATTAGAGTTTTTATATTTTCATCTAATAAATTTGATGATGAAATTGAAGATCTTTTTTTACCTAAGTATGTTTCTATACTTAATGCCAGCCCATCAGATCTGTCTGAAGCTTCTAATGATTTATTTCTAAAATTAACAGTTTCTGAAATTGAGTGACCAACCGAAACGCTTGCATCAGTTGCACCCATTTTTTTTGCTAAATCTAAACAATATGAGGCTTTCGATTTTAAAAATTCTTGATCCTTAACCATAGTACTTTAAAGTTTTGTTCCACCGACTGTCATTTTATCAATCAAAATTGAGGGCTGGGCGACACCCACGGGAACTCCTTGTCCAGCTTTCCCGCAAGTTCCTATACCTGGATCCAACATCATATCATTTCCTACCATAGATACTTCTTTAAGTATTGATGGTCCATCACCAATGAGTGTTGCACCTTTTATTGGAGATCCAATTTTACCATTATTTATTTCGTAAGCTTCAGTGCAATTAAATACAAATTTTCCAGATGTAATATCTACTTGGCCACCTCCAAAACTTACTGCAAAAATTCCTTTATCAACAGATTTTATCATTTCATCTTGAGCTTGATTACCACTTAACATCATTGTATTTCTCATTCTTGGCAAAACTATATGTCTATAATTTTCTCTTCTTCCAGATCCAGTAGATCTTGTATTCATTAATCTTGCATTATGCCTGTCTTGCATAAAATTTTTAAGAATACCGTTTTCAATTAAAACTGTTCGCTCGGTTGGTGTTCCCTCATCATCAATTGTTAAACTACCTCTTCTATTATCTATCGTACCATCATCAACAATTGTTACTCCCTCACTTGCAACTTTTTCACCCATAAGGTTATGAAATGCAGATGTTCTTTTCCTATTAAAATCTCCCTCAAGACCATGACCAATTGCTTCATGAATTAAAATTGCGGGCCAACCAGGTCCTAAGACCACTTTCATCTCACCGGCGGGTGCTGGTTTACTCTCTAAATTTACTGATGCAATTCTATAAGCTTCTTCACAAACATTTTTCCAATTGTCATTTTTTAAATATTCATCATAAGATTGTCTACCACCAATTCCATATACACCTGTTTCTTTTCTTCCATTTTTTTCTAACATCACAGAAACGTTAAATCTAATTAATGGACGTACATCAGTAAGCGCCTCTCCACCCGATCGAATAATTTCAATTGATTTTTGCTCACCTGCAAAACTTGCTGTCACTTGTTTAACCGAGACATCTTTTTTTCTTAAAAAATCATTTACTTTATTTAAGACTTCTAATTTCGAGTCTAAAGTTTTTTGTTCAATTGGATTAATTTCCTCATAGAATTTTTTATTAGATTTTGGAATTTCATGGTTATATGTTCCTTTAATTGATTTCAAAGTTGATTTAAGATTTTCAGATGAATTTTTTAGTGAATCTTTTGATATTTCATTTGAATACGAATAAGCAACAACCTCGTTTGAAATAGCTCTGAAACCAAATCCCAAATCAGAACTATAGTTTGAGCTTTTGATTTTGTTGTCATCTAACAAGATTGACTCTGATTTAGATTCTTCTAAATAAAGCTCGCCATCATCACAATTATTTAGTGTTTCAGATACTAATTTATCTGCATCTTGTCTTGTTAAATCAGATTTACTAAAGAAATTGCTCATTAACCTTAAATAGTGGTTTGTAGATAATTTTCAACTGATCATTTTACGCATGTACAATTTCTTTCCAAAAGTTAATTATATTTGAATGAAAGTATATTTTAATAATTCTTGTAAAATCTGTAGATCGGAAATTAATTTGTATAAAAAAGAAAATATTAAAGATATTGACTGGATAGATATAACAAATAACTTAAATGCGGAAAAAGAAACCTCAAAAAATGATAAGGAGTTATTAAGAAGACTCCATATTAAAGAGGACGGCAAAATTATTCAAGGAGCCGAGGCATTTCTATATGTTTGGAAAAAAATCCCGAAATATAAATTTTTGTATAAATTTTTTAAACTTCCAATAATTTTCACAATTTTTCATTATGGTTACGAGGTAGTTGCATATTTTTTATATTTGAAAAATAAAAAACAGCTTAAAAACTAAGCTAAAAAAAATATTAAAAATTCACTAAGTAAAGACATAGATAATAAAAACATTATTAATAAAATTGAATACATAAGGGTTATAACTCTATTTCTTTTTCTCCTTAATCTAACAAAAATTTTATCATCTAGATCTGAAATATCCCTTTCACCAACAACTGGATAATCATAACTCCACCGCCATGTAGATTGGCCTAATCTAGAGTCAAGGCTATTAAAGTATCTTATCCACGCAAGAACATACTTCAATATAAGATATAAAATAATCATTAGTATTGAGGAAAGTAACATTCTTAATGATACTTAATTATATTAGATAATTTAATTGATATTTTTGGCTCTTTTGCTAGCAATTAACTGCGTGAGAGCATCAACCATAGTGTCTGATGCCTTAAATATTTCATTATTTTTAAATTCATGAGAAATATTTTTTTCTGGATTGGTTTTGTCTTCAATAACTATTCCTTCATCTGGAGAGTTATTCTTTATATAAATTAATAAAAGCCAGTCTTCATCTGAAGCTTCATCCCATTTAACAAATATTTCTCCTGTTTCAAATCTCCTGTCTATACATCTAAAAATAGACATATGCCTTGTAATGTGTCTTTTGTTTAATTGAAATACTAAACTGCTTGCACTTCTGTAAAAACTTTCAAGAGCAAATTCAATTTTTTGTCTCGCTAGCGTATATTCTTTTTCTTTTTGTAAAAGTGTTTCTCTGTCTTCATCTCCTTGAATTTTTACTCCTAAAGCCTCAACCCTTTCTCTAATCTTTTGATCTCTAATTATCCGGTATTTTTCTTTTAATTTTTCTATTCTTATTTGTAAGCCAGCGTAATCTTCTCTTTTTTCTCTAAGTGAGATTTTTTCTAATTTTTCTAGTTCTTTGACCTCTCTTACTCTAAATTTTTCAATTTGTTTATCTAATTTTAATTGTTGTAAAAATTTTTTTTGCTTTTCAGCCTGTTCAATGCGTAAAAGAGCTTGTTCTTTTCTTAAAAATAATTTTATTTCTTTTGTTCTCTGCTTTTCTAGCCTAATTTCATCTTTTAATGTTTGTTCTTTTAATTTTACCTTTAATTCTGCTTCTTTATTTTTTTTGTTAGCTATTTCTATTTTTTCTAATCTTTCTTGTTCTTGTTTCTCTATTTTTATTCTTCGTGCTTCATCTTTTTTCACAATTTTGTATTGTGTAATTGTGTCTGCAATTTTATCAAAAAAGGCTTGTATATATTTCTCAAAACCAAAATTTAATTTTAGATTAAATTCAGGTTTAAGTGAATTTTGAAAATTTACTATTTTTAAAAGAAAACCTGGCTGTTTTGATTTAATAGATTTTA
>CACKIQ010000020.1 GCA_902600245.1 uncultured Pelagibacteraceae bacterium
TTATGAAATTTATTTTAACTTTAGTTCCTAAAATTGAATTTTTTTTTGCAACACTTAATAAATACTCGCACACTTTAACATTTGTTAAATTCTTATTTGAACCAATATTGTAAAAATTACCAATCTTACCCTTTTTAAATATTTTAATTAAAGCTTCACAATGATCTTTTACAAATATCCATTCTCTAGAATTCAAGCCTTTTCCATATATTGGTAAAGGTTTATTATTTAAAATATTATAAATTAACTTAGGGATTAATTTTTCTGGATGTTGCTTTGGTCCATAATTATTTGAGCAATTGGTAATTATTGCTGGAATTTTATATGTTCTAACATAGGATTGAACTAAATGATCTGAAGCAGCTTTACTTGCCGCATATGGTGAGCTTGGATTGTAGGGAAATTTCTCTGAAGTTCTTCCTTTTAAAATATCTCCAAAAACCTCATCTGTAGAAATATGTATTAATCTTGAATTAAATTTTTGCGAATACTCTTTAAAGTATTCCAATAATTTATAAACACCAACTATATTGCTTTGAATAAAATGTTCTGGATTATCGATAGATCTATCCACATGAGTTTCTGCAGCTAAATTAAAAATACATATCGGCTTATATTTAAAAAGTATTTTTTTAAATTTCTTTTCACCAATATTACATTTTATAAATGTATATTTATTTGAATTATTAAATTCTTTTAAATTATAAAAATTTGAAGAATATGAAATTTTATCAATATTAATTACTGAGAAATTTTTTTTAATTAATAATTCAATTAAATTACTTCCAATAAATCCAAGCCCACCAGTTACAATTATTTTTTTCATTGATTAAATTATTTTTACATTAGTAAAAAGTATTAGTATAGTTCATTTAACTAACACTTATGTCAATATCTAGGCAAAATTTATCTGTAGTCATAGTGAGTTATATTAGTGAAGAGGTGATACATAAATGTATAGAGTCAATTCCAAAAGATATTAATATTTTAGTAGTTGATAATTCAGGTAACGAGGAATTTAAATTAAGTATAGAAAAAAAGTATGTTAATGCGAAATGTATTTTGTCTCTCGAAAATTTAGGCATGGGAGCTGGTAATAATTTAGGCTTAAAACATTCCCTTACTGATTTTGCTCTAATTTTAAACCCAGATGTAGTTTTAGAAAATAACACAATCGACGAATTGATTAGTGCTTCAAAAAAAAAAGAGTCATTTGCTGTAATTGCTCCAATTATTAATTCAGATATTAACTTAAATTATAAATTATTCGATGAAAATAAAAAAAATGAAAATTCTATTAACCCTTTCAAAGTTAAAAGTGTTGACGGATTTGCAATGCTTTTAAATGTGAAAAGAATAAATCAGATTAATAATTTTAAAAATTTTAAATTTTTTGATGAAAATATTTTTTTATATTTAGAAAATGATGATTTTTGCAAAAGATTAGTTGACAATAATGAAGACATTTATGTTGTTCCTAAATCTAAAATAAATCATTTAGGAGGAAAGGCTGTTAGTCAAAAGTTTTCAGAGGAAGTAGAATTTTCTAGGAACTGGCATTGGATATGGTCAAAATTTTATTTTAACAGAAAACACAAAGGTTATTTTTTTGCATTAATGAACGGTTTACCAACTTTTTTTTCAGCAGTGTTAAAGTATGTATTATATCTTATAATATTTAATCCCAAAAAAAGTAAAATATATTTAAACAGGGCAATGGGATTTTTGAATGCTGCGATAGGCAGAAAATCTTTTTTTAGACCAAATATAAAAATTTAATGTCCTGGAAAATCTATTAAATTTTCAACATTATACTTTTTTTTAATTAAATTTTCTGATCCACCCAAATCAAATAAATTAATAACAAATATAAAAGCAGCAACTTTTCCTTTTGAAATTTCGATAAGTTTTGCAGCAGCTTCTGCAGTCCCACCTGTTGCAATTAAATCATCAATAATTAAAACAGCATCTTTCTCGTTTATAGAATCTTTGTGTACCTCTATTGTTGCTGTACCATATTCTAACTTAAAATCTATTGAATGAACCTCTGCAGGTAATTTATTTTTTTTTCTAAGCATAATAAATGGTTTTTTTAAAATATAAGAAACCGCAGAAGCAAATACAAAACCTCTGGATTCAATAGCAGCAATTTTGGTAAAATTAAATTTTTTTGATCTTTCTACAATTTGGTTGATTGTTTCAGAAAAAGCATTCTCATCTTTAATTAAAGTTGTAATATCTCTAAACAAAATCCCTTTTTTTGGGTAATCAGGAATAGATCTAATATAATCTTTTAAATTCATAATAGTTAAATATAAAAGTATAAATAAATAAATTTTTAATTATGACAACAGGTAAATTAGCAATAATTGGTGGTAGTGGTCTTTATGATGTTGAAGAATTTAAAGATAGAGAATTATTTGATATACAAACTCCTTGGGGTAAACCTTCAGATCAGATATTAAAAACTAATTATAATAATAAAGAAGTTTTTTTTATACCAAGGCATGGAAAGGGACATTTTGTTTCTCCCTCAAAAATTAATTTTAGAGCAAATATAGATGCCCTTAAACAACTAGGAATTACAGATATTGTTTCTGTATCAGCAGTTGGTTCACTTAAAGAAGATTTACCACCTGGAAAATTTGTAATCGTAGATCAATTTATTGATCGGACTTTTGCAAGAGCCAAAACTTTTTTTGATGATGAAATTGTAGCTCATGTATCTATGGCTCATCCTACTTCAAACGGATTAATGAATGCATGTGAAGAGGCTATTAAGAGATCAAAAATAGATTATCAAAGAGGTGGAACTTATGTGGTTATGGAAGGACCACAATTTTCTACTTTAGCAGAATCTAATCTATATAGATCATGGAAAGCAGATGTAATTGGAATGACAAATATGCCTGAGGCAAAACTAGCAAGAGAGGCTGAAATCAGATATGCATCAGTTTCGATGGTAACTGATTTTGATTGTTGGCATCCAGATCATGAGAATGTTGACGTACAACAAGTTATTAAAGTATTATTAGGAAACGCTGAAAAAGCCAAAGTTATGATAAAAAATTTAATTGATAATTTTGAAGATCATATTGATCCAAATGATCCAACTAATAATTGTTTAGATGTAGCAATAATAACAGCTCCAGAAAAAAGAACTAAAAAAACAATTGAGAAATTAAAAACTGTTGCTGGGAGAATTTTATTAAAATGATCAGAATAATAATTTTTTTAGTTGTAAGTTTTTTCCTAACCAATGCTTATTCAAGCCCAAAATTTGATAAAGATCTTAAAAAAATTTCTAAAGATAATGGATTTATAGATAGCAAAGGAAAAATTTATTCCAAGAACGAAATAAAAGACAAAAAAAATTCAATTTTAATTATTTACAATCATGGCTCAGACAATGATCAAAAAAGTGATAAATGTGCAGTTCCAGGAAACGATGTTCCCAAAGTTATAAGAGACCTACATGACAAAAACATTAAAAATTTAAAAGTAAAAATATATCGATTATGTACAGGTGCAAAAGGATGGTCAAAAAAAGAGCAAACTAAAATGTGGAAAGCTCATGAAAAAAACGGAAAATTGGCTATAGAATTAAAAGACAAAGATGGAATTCCATTAATTAATAAACAAAAACAAAACCAAAGAAGAAGAGTTATAAAAGATAAAGTTGATAATTTTATTGAAGATGGATTTAAGAATATTATTCTTGCTGGTCATTCATCAGGTGGCTGGCAATCATTAAAAATAAAAGCAGAATTCCCAATGCTGGTGAAAGGTGTTATAGGTCTTAATCCTGGAGCTGGTGGAACTGTTAAAAATAGAAAAGATTGGCCTTGGTGGGAAGACGTAAGATATTATGGTTTTGTTGAGGATTTATCTCAAGTAAATGCAATTATTATTGCACATGATAAAGATCATTATAATTCTCCAAATGACTATTCTTTATTTAAAAGTATAAATTCAGTTAAATTTGTAAATTTAACTAATTCTGGTTGTAAAAAAGCTGAGCCAATGAATAATTATCATGGAATAACTCTAACTAAATGTTATGCAGAGTATGAAAAGAAAAATAAAGATATAATAAAATATTTAGAAGAAATTTTCTAAATGAAAATAGAAGGCAAAGAATATCGTACCATTTGGTTTGAAAGAAATATTGTAAAAATAATAGATCAAACAAAACTTCCACATCAGTTTATAATCAAAGAATTAAAAACAGTAAAAGACGCAATTAACTCTATAAAAACAATGGAAGTAAGAGGCGCACCTCTAATAGGAGGAACGGCTGCATATGGTCTAGTTTTAGCAATACAAGAAAACAATGACACAAAGTTTATAAAAAAAAGTTCAGAAGAATTAATTGATTCAAGACCAACCGCAATTAATTTAAAATGGGCAATTGATCGTATGTTGAAAACAATTTCAGGTATTAATAGTGATCAGATTTTGGATATTGCTTTAAATGAAGCTAAAGAAATATGTGATGAGGATGAAAAATTTTGTGAAAATATTGGAATTAACGGATTAAAAATAATTGAGGAAATTTATAATAAAAAGAAGGATACCGTAAATATTTTAACTCATTGTAACGCAGGTTGGTTGGCAACTATTAATTGGGGCACAGCAACATCACCAATTTACCATGCTCATAAAAAAGGAATACCAGTTCATGTATGGGTAGATGAAACAAGACCAAGAAACCAAGGAGCAAACTTAACATCATATGAATTAAACGAAGAAGAAATTCCCAATACTATTATTACAGATAATACAGGGGGTATTTTAATGCAGAGAAATGAAGTTGATATGTGTATTGTAGGTACTGATAGAACTTTATCCAACGGAGACGTTTGCAATAAAATTGGAACTTATCTTAAAGCATTAGCCGCTCATGATAATAATGTTCCCTTTTACGTTGCTCTTCCTAGTTCAACAATAGATTGGGAAATAAAAGATGCAAAAGATATTCCAATTGAAGAGAGAAATTCAGAGGAATTATCTCATATTGAAGGTGTAGATGAGAACAATAAAATTAAGAGAGTTTTGATATATCCATATAAAAGTAAAGCAATGAACTTAGCATTTGATGTTACGCCTGCAAAATATGTGACAGGTTTAATTACTGAAAGAGGGATTACCGAAGCCTCTTTTGATGGTTTAAAAAAATTGTTTAAATGAAAAATTTAAGATCTGAAATAATAAAATATTCAAAAATGCTGAATTCAAAAAAGTTATCAGCATTAAGATCTGGCAATATTTCATCTAGGTACAAAGATGGTTTTTTAATTACTCCTTCAGGAAAAAAATATTCAACATTAAAAAACAATGATATAGTTTTTGTTTCCTTAAACGGATACTTTGATAAAAAAAAAGGAATTCCTTCATCTGAATGGAAGTTTCATCAAGATATTTACAGAAAAAAAAAAGAAGCAAAAGCAATTGTTCATGCACACTCAACATGCGCTACAGCAGTTTCTACTCACAAGAGAGGAATACCTTTCTTTCACTATATGGTAGCAATGGCTGGAGGTCATGATATCAAATGTGCAAAATACGCAACATTTGGAACAAGAAAATTATCAGAAAATATTTTGAAAGCATTAAAAGGTCGGAAAGCTTGTTTAATTTCAAATCACGGACAGATTGCATTTGAAGAAAGTTTATCGAAAGCATTTGAACTTGCTGAAGAGGTTGAAAATATATCGCTTCAGTATATAACGAGCCTTAAATTGGGTAGGCCTAAGATTCTTTCAATTAATGAAATGAAAAAAGTTTTATCCAAAGCAAAGAATTATAAAAGAGGATAGCTAATGACTAAAGTTGGAGAGCACATAACTCTAGACATTATTGGTACAACAAAAGAATACGATCCTAAAGTATTTGAAAAAGTAATTAATGATATTGCAAAAGCTGCAAAAGTAACAATTCTAAACATATCTAAATACAAATTTGAACCTCAGGGCTTTACTATTCTTGCGTTGTTAGCAGAAAGTCACATTAGTTTTCATACATTTCCAGAAAAAGGAATTATAAGTTTTGATTTCTTTACATGTGGAAAAGTAAACCCATCAGTGGCGATAGATATTATAAAAAAAGAATTTGAACACAAAAGAATAGTTAAAAAAGAATTCAATAGAGACACTAAATCTCTTTATCATGACATTTATAGTTCACCAGGATTACAAAAATCATATGTAGTAAATGATGTTTTAGAAGACTTTAAATCTAAAGTAGGTCAACACATAGAAATTTTAGATTTAGAGCAATTTGGTAAATCTTTGTTTATAGATGGTGAAATACAAGTAGCTTCAACTGATGAGTATTTATACAGCTCAACCTTTGTAGGGTCTGGTTTAAATTTAAATAAAGACAATGAAAGAGTGGCAATTATTGGTGGTGGAGATGGCGGAGTTGCAAGAGAATGTATTTCAAAAAATTTTAACTTCATAGATTGGTATGAACTAGATCCTGAGGTTGTAGATGTTTGCAATAAACATCTTGGAGATATTGGAAAAAAATCAACTGAAAAAAATTCTGTAAAATGTGTTTGGGGTGATGCTTTTGAAAGTATTAAATCAGTAAGTGACGATAATTACGATCATATATTTGTCGATCTTAATGATGATCAATTTTGCATAGATTTAGCTGCCAAAAATATGGACTCATTGGTCAGAATTTTAAAACCAAAAGGGGTGATTACAGCTCAAGTTGGAAGCCAGGATAAAAAACCACAACAGGTTGAAAATTGGTTAAATGTCTTTAACCAAAATTTTGGGAATGCAAAATTATCAAGAGTTTACATACCTAGCTTTGATTGCTCTTGGAATTTTTCTTCATCAATTAATCATTAATTTTTCTTTTTTCTTTTTAAAAATTGTGAAATAATTATCTAAAATTAAGGAGATAATAATGAATATATTTAAAAAGACTATTTTAACTGTTCTTGCTTCTTTATTTATCATTGGAAATGTTTCTGCTGAAAAAATAAAAATTGGAACTGAAGGAGCTTACCCTCCATGGAATTCAAAAGATGCATCAGGTAATCTTATTGGTTTTGAGGTTGAACTTGCTCAAGAACTTTGTGTGATCATGAAATATGAGTGCACAATTGTAGAACAAGATTGGGATGGAATGATTCCTGCTCTAGTAATGAGAAAGTTTGATGCAATAATGGCTGGAATGTCAATTACTGCTGAAAGACAAAAAACAATTACTTTTTCACAAGGTTATGCTGACGAAGTAGCTTCTCTTGCAGTAATGAAAGGTTCAAGTTTAGAGGGCATGGATACACCAGAAGGTATTAATTTATCATTGGGTGGATCTGATGTTAAAAAAGCTCTTAAGACATTGACAGGAGCACTTGCTGGTAAAACTGTTTGTACTCAAACAGGTACAATTCACCAAAACTTTTTAGAGTCTGGTGATGTAGGTAGTGTAAATGTTAGAACTTATAAAACTCAAGATGAAGTTAACTTAGATTTAACGTCTGGAAGATGTGATGTTGCTTTAGCTGCAGCAGTAGCATTTACAGATTATGCAGATAAATCAGGTAAGCCAGTTGTATTAGTTGGACCAACTTTTTCAGGTGGTGCATTTGGTAATGGTGTAGGTGTTGGTATTAGACAAGCTAGCGATAGTGCAATTGGAAAAAGAGATGCCAAAATCTTAAAAGACTTTAACAAAGCAATTAATAAAGCTAGAAAACAAGGAATTATTAGTAAACTTGCTATTAAGCACTTTGGTTTCGACGCTTCTATGTAATTAATTTCAGATTTGGCGGCTATAATATATAGTCGCCAATCTATATGGAACTTCTCGCTTTTGGTAAAACAGGTTGGGGTGATGAGCTATTCTACGCAACCCTAATGACAATTGCTGTATCAATTACAGCAATGTTAGTTGGTTTCTTTTTTGCATTAATTTTTACCCCTTTAAAGCTCTCAAAATATAAAACTTTAAATTTAGTTGGTAATTTTTATACAACAGTGATACGTGGCGTACCTGAGTTATTAGTAATTTACCTTTTCTTCTTTGGAGGAAGTGGGGCCATCATGTATGTAGCTTCTATCTTTGGTTATTATGAATATATAGAAATTAATGCTTTTGTTACAGGATCAATGGCTATTGGTATTATTTCTGGAGCTTATTCAACAGAAGTATTTAGAGGCGCAATTCAATCAATAGATAAAGGTCAATTTGAAGCTGCAAAGGTTCTTGGAATAAATAAGTTTGGACAGTTTTATAAAATAATTTTACCTCAAATGCTAAGGTTAGCTATTCCAAATTTAAGTAATGTTTGGCAAATAACATTAAAAGACACATCTCTTATTTCAGTAACAGGATTAGTGGAAATAATGAGACAATCTTATATTGCAGCTGGCTCAACACGGGATCCACTGTTCTTTTATTCTTTTGCGGCAGTTTTATATCTATTGCTTACTTACGTGAGCATGAAATTAATTAACAAACTAGAAGTTAGGTATAGCAGGGGGTATTAATGGATTTTGATTTAATGATCACTAGTTTCCCCAAACTTTTAGGAGCGACTGTAGTTACTTTAAAATTATTATCTGCATCATTATTTTTTGGATTATTTCTAGGTCTTTTTTTTGCAATTTTAAGATTAAATAAAAATATATTTATTAATAAATTTGCTTATGGCTATTCATATATATTTAGAGGAACACCTTTATTGGTCCAGATTTTCATAATTTATTTTGGATTGGGCCAAATTGAATATTTAAGAACAACATTCCTATGGGTAATTTTAAAAGAACCTTATTGGTGTGCAATTATAGCTTTTACTTTAAACACTGGCGCATATACCTCAGAAATTTTAAGATCAGCATTTCAAACAATAAAACCAGGTATAATCGAGGCTGGAAAAAGCTTGGGAATATCAAATAAAATAGTCTTTTATAAAATCCAAATTCCAATTGCTATTCGACAATCACTTCCTGCGTATGGAAATGAAATAATACTAATGATGAAAGGGACTTCTTTAGCAAGTACAGTAACTTTGATGGATTTAACAGGTGTTGCTAAATATATAATTTCAACAACTTTTAAACCAATCGAAGTATTTATTGTTGCTGGTGGAATTTATTTGTTCATGACTTTTATCATTCATAATGTGATTAAATATTTAGAGAAAAAGTACAGCTTTCAACAATAAAAATGTTTTTATCAGAGAAACAAATTAATGATTATCAAAATGATGGTGTAATAATAATTAAGGATATATTTAAAGAGTGGGTGGAGCCACTTAGAAAAGGATTTCAAAAAGTTTTAGACAAACCAAGTAAATACGGAAGAGAAAATGTAACTGATAATAATGGAAGATTTTTTGAAGATTATTGCAACTGGGAGAGGATAGGAGAATTTAAGGATTGTTTATTTAATTCGCCTGGAGCTCAAATAGTTGCAGAAGCAACCAATTCTAAATCTACCCAAATTTTTCATGAACACATTTTTATTAAGGATCCGGGTACTTCTAAAGAAACACCTTGGCATCAAGATATGCCTTATTATTGCGTTAATGGTAACGATACTGGAAGTTTTTGGATTCCATTAGATGAGGTTGATCAGAAAAATAATCTTAAATTAATTTTAGGCTCTCACAAATGGTTAAAGTTAATTAGACCTACAAAATGGTCAAATAACCAATCTTGGTATGATGATGATAGTGCTTTTATGGATTTACCACCATTAAAAGAATTTGAAAAAAATATTTTAATTCCAGAACTAAGTTTAGGGGATGCTGTTTTATTTAATTTTAAAACTGTACATGGTTCAACAGGAAACAATTCTTCTAAATCACGAAGAGCATTTTCGATGCGATTTATAGGAGACGATGTAAAATATATTGA
The DNA here is from genome assembly GCA_902600245.1 of uncultured Pelagibacteraceae bacterium. GTDB lineage: Bacteria > Pseudomonadota > Alphaproteobacteria > Pelagibacterales > Pelagibacteraceae > Pelagibacter. The sequence goes on from CACKIQ010000020.1 coordinate 9,882, forward strand.
TAGAGGAGGGCCAACTTCACCTCCATTTGATGGAATTAATTTAAAAACTGGAGATTTGATGAGAGATGATTGGTTTCCTAAAGTTTTTAGTAGCTAGTATATTCTTTAATTTCTTTAATACTTGATCCAGTCAGATTGTTTATTTCTAATTTAATTTTTGCTCGGTCATCATTTAAAAAATGAACATCTCTAGATAATTTTATAAATTTATCACCAAAGTCCTTATTTTTTTCACAATCTCTTTTATCATCCTCTATAACCCAAAGTTTGGCATTAATTTCTTTTAAATCTTGGAATAGTTTATTTAGTTTATCGTCAGATTTAACATTTTTTTCAAACTGATTTCTAAGAATCGAATGTTCATTTGATATAAATTTTAGTTTTTCAGGATCTTTTATTTTTTCTTTTTTAATCTCTAAGATTGAAATTTTGTCTAAAAGCTCACCTACTGATACTTCTACTATAATTTTATTCATTAAATCTTATACTATGTTAAATTGTTAAAAATATGTCTAATATTTTAATTATTAAACATGGATCATTGGGTGATATAGCTCAAGCTTGTGGTGCAATTCAAGATATTTCTGAGAATCACAAACAAGATGAAATTTATTTATTAACAACCAAACCGTATTTTGATTTATTTAAAAAAAATCCACATATTTCTGATGTTATTTTAGATAAGAGATTATCAAGACTTAACTTGATTTACTTATATTCATTAATGAAAAACATAAAAAAATATAATTTCTATAAAGTTTATGATCTTCAGAACTCAAGTAGAACAGCTTTTTATAAAAAAATTTTATTTCCAAAAGCAACAAAAGACACTTGGTCATCTACTAACACAACATTACCTGGGGGAACCACAAAACAAGATTTTGATAAATACTCTGTTTTGTCTAGATTTGATTATCAATTAAAAACTTCAGGCATAAATACAAATCATACTTTGAAACCTGATTTTTCATGGAGCACAACAGACATATCTCAAATAAAAAATCACCATCAATTAGATAAATATATTCTTCTTTTTCCATTTTGTTCACCTCATTTAACTTCAAAGAAATGGCCTTATTATAATGAGTTAATTGCCATGATTAATGAAAAGTCAGATAGCGAATTCAAAGTAGTAATTGCACCTGGGCCAAGTGAAATTAAAGAAGCATCAAACATTAATGCACTTTGTGTTTTAGATAATGGTAAAGCTTTAGATATTTCTCAATTAGCAACATTAATTAGAGATAGTTCATTTGTTATTGCAAATGATACAGGACCAGCACATATTACAGCTCATTTGGGATCAAAAGGAATTGCTTTATTTGGATCTCACACAACTCCTTTTAAAGTAAGCATCGAAAGAGAAAATTTTAAAGCAATACAGGCTCCAGAATTATCTAAACTCTCTGCAGAAAAGGTTTTTGAAAGACTTTCTGAAGTTATTTTTTAATTTTTAATATCTATACTTTTTCTAATTATTTCTTTTTCTAATTTCATTTCTCTATATGAAATAATTAAAACCCCTAAAAAAATTACACTTGCACCAATCCATGTAAATAGATCAGGTGTTTCATTAAATATATAGAAACCTATCAAAGATGCAAATACTAGACTTAAAAAGGAATATGGTTGAGTGACACTAACATCTACTAATTTATAAGCATGATTAATACAAAGGTGCAACAAAGTACCAAATAAACCTCCAAAAAATAAATAAATTAAAGTCTGTAAACCAGGTGTTTGCCAATAAAACAACGCAATAATGAAACTAAAAATTGTCATATAAGTGTATCCATAAGATAAAATTGTAATCGAGCTATCATCTTTTGCTATAGTTTTTGTAATTATAATTACTATTGACCACATAAAAGACGATGCAAGTGCCATATAAACTCCAAGAGAGATCTCAATTATTCCTGGTCTTAATATTATTAACATTCCTATAAATCCTAAAACCAGTGCAAAACTCCTATATATATAAATTTTTTCACCAAGAAACAAAACAGCCAAGATAGTTACTATGAAAGGAACAACAAAAGATATTGCTGTAGCTTTTTCAATTGGCATCATTACTAAGGCTGAGAAATATAATAACATTGAAGGCAAGTTTAAAACCGCTCTAATAAAATGTTTTTTATGATGATTTGTTTCAAAAACTGTAAATTTAGATTTTAACATATAAGGAAAAATAACCAGTAAACCAAATAAAAATCTAAAAAACCCTGCAACATAAACATTAACTTCTTCTTGTGCTAATTTTAAAAAGGTTAACATTAATGTTCCACAAAAAACTGAGATGATAATTAAAAAAATTGCTAATTTATTATTTGAAATCAATTTAGTATCTTTTTGTATTCTTCAATTATTTTTGACCATTGAAATTTATTCACAAATTCTTTCGCATTTTTCCCAAGGTTTAAATATTTTTTATTTTCCAGCAATGAATTAATAGAAGAATAAATGTCATCAAGATTATTTCCATCACATATTAAACCAGTTTTTTCATGGTCAATTGCATCTGCAGCTCCACCATCTTTACCACCAATGGATGGAATACCGTATTGTGCAGCCTCTACATATGCAATACCAAAACCCTCAACTGATTTTTTATGGATTATGGATGGCATAACAAAGATATTTGATTTTGAAACTAATGCATTTTTTAAATCATTACTAATGTCTTTAAAAAACATAACTTGTGCTTCAAGATCTAGCTCTTTTACTAGCTTTTTAATATTTTCTTCCTCTTCTCCATATCCAACACAAATGTAAACAATGTCAGGATATATTTGTTTCAAATTTCTCAAAGCCATAACTATTTTTTCATGATTTTTACGCTTATCAAATCTTGAAACCGTAATTAGTCTTGGATTTTTAACTTTAAGTATACTTTCAACTTTATCTAAAGTTTTTTTATTTAATTCTTCAGCAGGATCCACACCTGGATTTATTACAATTACTTTATTTTCATTAACACCAAGTTCTATTGCTAGATTTTTTGTAAACTGAGAATTTGCTATAACTTTTTCAACATTATTTAAAACACTAACTACTCTTTTATTTTGACTAGAACCTTTAGGATGGTTGATTTCTTTACTATGAATTAAACAGTATTTTTTCTTAGAAGTTTTAATAAGCTCTAAACTTTTCCAATGATCAGCAATAACACCATCTATTTTATTTTCTTTGATATATTCATTAATTAATTGTGCTTTTCTATATTTTCTAAGCAATTTAATTCCTCCAACTCTTTCGATCGAAAAAGAGGCTTGTTCATCAAATTCTTTATGACCTTCTATATGATCTGCAAAAACTTTTATCATAAAGTTTTTAGACAGTTCTCTTGAAAGGCCCCACATTAGATTTTGCATACCACCAAGCTCAGGTGGAAATGATCTAGTTACAATTAAATACATTAATCATACTTCCATTTAATACCACAGCCCGCGCTGGGTATTTGATCTTCAGGACCTTTTCCAGTTTCAGCTATTTGTCTCATAGCTGTTAGCAGATCACTTTCTCCTTCTTTAACTGGAATAAACTTTTTAAGTTCTCTTAATCGTCCTCTGTATTGAAGTTCTAGATTTTTATTGTAGCCAAAGAAATCTGGAGTGCATACAGCATCATATGCTTTAGCAATTTCTTGAGTCTCATCATGTAAGTAAGGAAAATTGAAATGATTTTCATTTGAAAACTTGATCATGTTATCAAACGAGTCGTCTGGATAATTAACAAAGTCGTTTGAGCAGATAGCAACTGAGTTGATGCCAATTTTTTTCAATTCACTACAATCTTCAACTAATTCTTTTGTAATGGCTTTTACATATGGACAATGATTACAAATGAACATTATCAAAGTTCCATTTTCGCCTTTGATATCATTTAAAGACAGAATTTTATTATCAGTAGATTTTAATTCAAATGGAATAGCTTTTTGACCAAAATCACATATTGGAGTTTGAATGGGCATAATGTAAAATATATAGATTATGTTTTATGATTTAAAAGATAAAAAACCAAAAAACTCTGGCGAAAATTGGGTAGCTCCGAATGCTACAATAATAGGGGATGTTACTTTAGAAAAAAATACAAGTATTTGGTTTAATGCAGTGCTTAGAGGAGATATTGAAAATATTCATATTGGTGAAGGATCCAATGTACAAGATGGAAGTGTTTTACACACAGATCCTGGATGCCCTTTAAAGGTAGGAAAAAATGTTACTGTTGGCCATTTAGTTATGCTTCATGGATGCACCATTGGAGACAATAGTTTAATTGGAATTGGAGCTGTCATTTTAAATAAAGCTAACATTGGTAAAAATTGCATCATTGGTGCAAAAGCTTTAATAACTGAAAATAAAGTAATACCTGATAATTCTTTGGTTGTTGGCTCACCTGGTAAAATAGTTAGAGAAGTGACTGAAGAAGAAAAAAAAGCAGTGTTT
>CACKIQ010000021.1 GCA_902600245.1 uncultured Pelagibacteraceae bacterium
TTTTGAGATAGAAACTTTTTTGAACGAAGATAAAAGTAAAATTTTTTCTGAAATTGATCTTAATCTAATTAAGCTAAAAATAAAAAATGAACTAAATTATAAAGCTAAAAATATAACTGGGAAATCTGAGATTTCTTTTTTAAAGCAAAAAAGAATAGCAGAATATAATATTGAAGAAGAAGTTTTTAATTTTCACTTATTTGACAAAATAGATGATCCTAATGTGACATATACAGGAAATTTCAATTTAAAGCCCTTTTATGCCAGTTTAAAAGGAGAATTAAATAAAATTAATTTTAATTATTTATTTGGTTATAATGATTTGATAGTGCAGCTTTTAAAAACTGAAATACTAAATCATAAAAATATAGACTTTAAATTAAACATAACTGCAGAGAATGTTGATAATAATTCTAATTTTAAAAATATTATTTTAAATTCAAAAATTCAAGATGGTTTAGTGGACACTGATAATACAAAATTTGCATGGAGAGATTTTGCAGACTTTGAATTAATGGAAAGTTTGATTTATGTAAGAGATGGAGAATTAGTTTTAGATGGAAAATTAAATATTAACATTAATGATTATAATAAGGTTTACTCATTTTTATTAACACCAAAAAATTATAGGACGAAAATTGAAAAAATTGATTTAAATTTTACTTATAATTTCGATAAAAAAATTGCAACTTTAACAAATATAAAAATTGATAACAAAATAAACGAAAATATTAATAAAATTTTGATGGACGTGATATTAAAAAAAAATAATTTTCAAAATAAAATTTATTTCAAAAATTTGTTAAATCAGGCTATTAAAAGTTATGCTGGATAAATCATTTTTTTTGGATCTACAATTTTGTCATAATCTTTTTTAGTTATTAATCCTGTTTTTAAAGCTTCATGTTTTAATGTTGTGTTATTTTTAAGTGCTGTTTTTGCAATTTTAGCAGCATTATCGTATCCAATATGTGGTGCTAGAGCAGTGACAAGCATCAGCGAATTATCTAAATGTTCTTGTATTTTTTTCTTATTAGCCTTTATCCCTTTAACACAATAAGAAGCAAAATTTTTTGTACTATCTGCGATTAAGTCAATTGATTGCAAAATGTTATGAGCAATTAAAGGTTTAAAAACATTTAGCTCGAAATGACCATGAGATCCTGCCATAGTTATTCCATTGTGATTTCCAATAACTTTTACACAAACCATTGTCACAGCTTCACATTGTGTTGGATTAACTTTTCCCGGCATTATAGAAGAGCCTGGTTCGTTTTCAGGTAGAATTAATTCTCCATACCCAGCTCTTGGTCCAGAACCTAAGAAACGAATATCATTCGATATTTTCATTAGCGCTACTGCACAAGTGTTTAAAGTACCAGAAAAATTTACAATTGCATCATGAGCTGCAAGCTCAGCAAATTTGTTAGGTGCTGGTTTGAATTTAATTTTTGTGTATTTAGCGATTTCTTTAACAATTTTTTTATCAAAATTTTTCTTAGAATTTATTCCGGTTCCAACTGCTGTACCACCTTGGGCTAAAAATAAAATTTCCTTCAAGGCATATTCTATTCTTGCAATACTTTTTTTAATTTGAAAATGATATCCTGAAAATTCTTGTCCAAGAGATAATGGAGTTGCATCTTGCAAATGAGTTCTTCCAATTTTAACTATGTTTTTAAATTCATTAGATTTTCTTTTTAGTTCTTTTTCTAAAATTTTTAAGTTTGGCAGCATTTTAGAAATGGTTTCTTTGGCAATAGAGATGTGCATTGCAGTTGGAAAAACATCATTTGTAGACTGTGATTTATTTACATGATCGTTTGGATGAACAGGTTTTTTTGTTCCTTTTCTTCCACCCAAGATTTCTATTGCTCTATTTGCAATAACTTCGTTTACATTCATATTTGTTTGAGTACCTGAACCTGTTTGCCAAACCTTTAAAGGAAAATTTTCATCTAATTTACCTCTAATTACTTCCTCTGATGCTTTAATAATTGCTTTAGATATTCTGCTATCAATAAGTTTATCTTTAACATGTACTATTGCTGCAGCTCTCTTAATAATTGCAATTGATCTAATTATTGAAATATTTACTAAAATTTTTCCAATATTAAAAAATTTGTTAGATCTTTGAGTAGATGCACCCCAATATTTATCACTAGGAACCTTGATAATTCCAATGCTGTCAAATTCTTTTCTTAATTTCATTGATTAATTTTTTAGTAACAAATAATTATTAACATACAATAAATTTTTAAAAACATACAGGAGCATTATGTCGAATTTTAGCAAAGTAGGCACTTTCATGAAAACTTTTGGTCAAGAAGTTAAAACTAAACCATCATTTAGTAACGATAAAATAAATAAATTAAGAATAGATCTTATTAAAGAGGAATTGGAGGAACTCACAGAAGCCATGAATAATAAGGATTTATTGGAAGTAGCTGATGCACTTACAGATATATTATATGTAACTTATGGAGCAGGGCATGCATTTGGAATCGATTTGGATAAATGTTTTGAAGAGGTACAAAATTCTAATATGAGCAAGTTAGATGAAAATGGTAAACCAATTTATAATGATTCTGGAAAAGTTATGAAAGGACCAAACTATTTTAAACCTGATCTTTCTAAATTCGTAAATTAGATTTCTAACTTAAAGTCAACAGCAGGAGCGCTATGCGTAATACTTCCAATAGAAATTCTATTAACTCCAGTAGATGCAATAGCTTTGACGGTTTTTAAATTAACATTACCAGAAGCTTCAGTTTGGTAATATTTTTTTGCAATTTTTACACTTCTTTTTAAATTTTTAATAGTCATGTTGTCCAGTAGAACAGTATTAAATTTTAGACCTAAAATTGATCTAAGTTGCTTAATTGTATCAACTTCGACAGTAATTTTTTTTCCTTTTTTATTTTTAATAGCTTTTAAAACCAAACTTTTTAAATCTGAACTGGCGATATGGTTATCTTTAATTAAATATTCGTCACTTAAATTAAATCTATGATTAGTACCACCACCTAATTTAACAGCATATTTTTGTACAACTCTTAAATTTGGAATTGTTTTTCTTGTGCAGCAAATTTTACTTTTATTTTTAACTAATTTAACAAACTTATTAGTTTTAGTTGCAATTCCAGAAATGTGAGATAAAAAATTTAAAGCAACTCTTTCAGCAATTAAAATATTTTTTGCTTTTCCTTTAATTGAGGCAATTAGAGAACCTTTTTTTACTCTTGAACCATCCTTTTTTTTAATAATGAATTTTATTTTACTATCAATTAATGAAAAGGCTTCTTTAGCAAATAATAATCCCCCAACAATTGCACTTTGGTTCGATATTAATTTAACAGTTATTACGTTATCATTATTTATGAGACCTGATGTAATATCTCCTGAAGGATAAAGATCTTCATTTAATGCTAGCTTTACAGTGCTTTTGATAAATTCTTTGCTAAGTTTTATTTTCGACACTTATTTATCTGCCAATAGCTGCCATTCTTTCTACAGATATTCTGGCTTTATCAATCGTTTCCTTGTCCATGATAATTTCACCAGTCTCATTTTCTAAACAATCTAAAATCTTTGGAAGTGTAATTTTTTTCATGTGAGGGCACATATTACATGGTTTAACAAAGTCTACATTTGGATTTTCAATCTGGATGTTGTCACTCATTGAGCACTCAGTGACCATCATTACTTTTTTTGGTTGATTATCTTTTACATATTTTATCATTCCAGATGTTGATCCAGCGAAATCACTTGCTTCAATAACATCAGGTGGGCACTCCGGATGCGCTATAATTTTAATCCCTGGATTTTTATTTCTAATATCATCTATTTCTTTTTTATTAAATTGATCATGAACAATGCAAATTCCTTTCCAAGAAATAATTTCAACATCTGTTTGAGAAGCTACATATTTAGCTAAATAATCATCAGGTAAAAATATCACTTTTTTTACCCCAAGTGATTTAACTATTTTAACTGCATTAGCAGATGTGCAACAAACGTCTGTTTCCGCCTTAACTTCTGCTGATGTATTCACATAAGATACAACAGGAACGCCTGGGTATTTTTCTTTTAATAGTCTAACATCTTTACCTGTGATAGATGATGATAAAGAGCAGCCAGCATTCATATCAGGAAGAATAACTTTTTTATTAGGGCTCATTAATTTTGCGGTTTCTGCCATGAAATGTACCCCAGCCATTAAAATAATATCAGCTGAAGTTTTTGAGGCTTCAATTGCTAATGCAAGTGAGTCAGCAGAAAAATCCGCAACACCGTGATAAATTTCTGGAGTTTGATAATTGTGGGCAAGAATTACAGCATTTTTTTCTTTTTTTAATTTATTAATTTTATGAATATACGGAGCATGTACTGACCATTCAATTTCAGGGATAACCTTAGAAATTTTTTGATAAATAGGATCTGTTGCTTTACGCACTTCTTGTGTAAATTCCATGGGAATTTTTACCAATTTGAAACATGATTGTCATTCATTTATTATGGGACATATCGCGGTCGTGCTGAAATTGGTAGACAGGCACGGTTGAGGGCCGTGTGGACCTAGTCCATGAGAGTTCGAGTCTCTCCGACCGCACCAATACTTGTTTTTTTAAACGTTTGTATAATTTTTAGAAAGATGAAAAAGTTTTTTTTTTGGTTTAAAAATGATTTGTGAAAATTTTTAAACGCATAATTTTAATATTCATTTTTTCATTTCAAAGCATTAATGCTTTAGCATCACCTGTATTTGTAAATGATTACCAACCTGAGTCCGAAATGAATCATGTAACTGGTGTAGTCTTTAATCCTTCAGGAACCAAAATGTATGTTCTTGGTTTTCATTCCTCTGATAAAAGCTATGTATCAGAAGTTCCTTTGAGTGTGCCATTCAGCACTCAGAGTGCAGGTACACCTGTATTGCAAGAAATAACAACAGCAACAAAAAGAGCACAAGATTTGAAATTTAATTCTGATGGAACAAAGCTTTTTATATTAACAACAAAAGCTGCTAATAATAAAGATGGAATACATGTTTTTACTTTGAGTACACCTTATGACATTAGTAATATAGAGAGTGATGCAGATGCAGGTAATCAAACATTTGTTCAATTTGGAAGTGACCCAAGAGGTTTAGATTTTAATTCTGATGGAACAAAGATGTATGTTTTACAATCAACCTCTGAAGTTTTAGAGCAATATAATCTTTCTACTCCATTTGATCCATCGACTAGAAATAGTAATCCTATAACTATATCGAGTTCAAAAGGAGATTATTTGCATCAAGGGTTTGGTTTTAGTTCAGATGGATATAAGATGTTTATAGTAAAGGCTCAAAGGACTGGTGCTTCTACTAACATCATAGAAGATTATAATCTTACAACTCCATTTGAAATTAATACAGCATCGCTTAATGAAACTGATAATGGGATCTACACCTCGGTTACTGATGATGCTTCAACTGATGAACGTATTGCCGGAATAACTTTTAATTTCAGTCAAGGCGCTAATAAACTTTATTATACAGATTTTCATGAATCGGATTTAGTAAGAGAGTTTGATTTACCGTGTGCATATGGGATTATTACCTGTATAGATCCAACAAATAACAAAGATGATGTTGCGTCAGTTGAGTCTCAGTCAACTGCTGCAAAACAATTGATTCAACATACGACGTATCCAGTATTAAATCGTATGGAATGGTTAAGACGAAATAGTGGAAGAATAAATTTAACTAATCAAAATTTAAAACTACAATTTAATAATGAAATTCTAAATGCTTTAACAAATAGCTTGGTGCCACTTTTTCTATCAAGTGAAAACAATGAAGAAAGAGAACAAAATTTTGGTTGGTCTTTTTGGAGCGAGGGAACGATAAGCATTGGTAAAGTAGGAGATACTTCTTACTCCTCATCAAAAGATATAAATACATCTGCTATTACTTTTGGTGCAGACAAAAAAAGTGAAGATAATATTATGAGAGGTATAGCATTAAGATTAGGTAGTGATGATGTTGATGTAGGTGATTTTGGAAGTGCTCTAGACATGAGTTCAATTAGTTTAACCTTTTATGAAACCAGACCAAGAGGAGAAAATAGGTTTGTAGATAATTTAATTGGTGCAAGCTTTATTAATTCGGATTTGATCAATAACAGTGGTTCTGTATCTACTAATGGTGAAAGATCAGGCGAGCAATTGTACGGATCTTTAAGTTTAAGAGATACTTATTCAAAAAATAAATTTAACTTTACTCCAAAATTGAAAATAAACTATGGTATTACCCATTTTGCAGCTTACAAAGAGACAGGTGCTGAAGGATTAAATTTAAATTTTAAAGATCAGTACATTGGAAATTTCACTTCATCTTTAGGAACTGTTCTAGATAATACATATGAACTTGAAATTGGAACTTTTATTCCTTATTTCGATTTTGAATATTATGCTGATATGAGTCCATCATCTCAACAAAAATTTTCATATGCATCCAATGGGACTTCTTACACTTTGAAAAATATAAATAATTCCACTCATAATATTTTAAGCAGTATGGGTTTTGATTTAATGACGAACAATGGTTTATCTTTAATGACGAAATATTCACGAGACCAATCGTCATATAATAAAAATGATAGTTTTGTTGTTGCTCTTGATTATAAAAATTCTCAAAAATCCTTCTATACTTTATCTCTTCAAGACACTAACACTAAATTATCATATAACAATGAACTAAATGGTTTCAAAATTAATCTAGACAGTCATTATAATTTTTTTCAAACTAATCCAGATTATGGATTATATTTTAAGATTTCAAATACAAATTAATTTTTAAGACTGAGCCATTGTGGAGTTAGGATTTTTAAACTTCCATGTTTACATTTTAAAATTTTGTTATTTTCAAAATTTTTATCTAAAAATTTTACTAATGCAAAAGGATAGTCTTCATCTATAAGCACTTTACCAATCTCAACATTATTATTGAATATACTTTCGTTTTCAGACAAACTTCCCTCAATTATTTCGATTGGCAGTAATCTTTTAGAAAGTTTATTCTTTAATTTAATTCGTGCTGTATTTTCTTGACCTACATAACAGCCTTTTTTGAAATCAATTCCATTTAATTCTTCAAAATTACATTCAATACCAAATAATTTGTCTTTCAATTTATTTAAATCTTTTGGAACTATTCCAAGTCGATGACTTAATGAATAATATTCTTTAAGTTCAGCATTATGAAGATCTAGTTTTTTTAGAGATAAATAAAGCTTTTCTAAATTAATAATTAATCTTGCACCCAAATTCTTATTTCTTGGATCTAAAAAAATTGGATCTTCTCTAAATTTTATTGAGTATCCAGGTTGATCTTTTGCTGCATCAAAAGTTAAAAATTTTTCATGAGAAAATGCTGCTACAACAAATTCATTACTTAAATTTAGAATTTCAACTTTAGATCTTAACTTATATAGGGATAATTGTTTGAATAAATCCTCTACCTGAGGTTTTTCACAATCCAAAAGATATCCAGACTTATGTTTTACAATTATAAATTCATATAAAAATTTACCTTGGGGCGTAAGTAATGAACTAAAACAACTATTTACATCACTTACTTTGTTTATATCGTTACTAATAAGATTTTGAAGAAACCCTTTTGCATCTTCTCCGTTAATATAAAGGATTGCTCTGTCATCTAAAATGTAAACGTTTTTGATATTCATAATTGATTAATTTTAGAATGTAATATAATAACAATTTTCCAAAATGTTAGATCTTATAATTAAAAACGGACAATGTTACATTGGTAGTGAGTTAAAAGATGTTGATGTTGCTATAAAAGATGGAAAAATTCAGCAGATTGGAAAAATTTCAAAAAAGGCAAAAGAGACAATTAATGCAGAGGGCTATACAGTATTACCGGGTTGTATAGATACCCAAACACATTTTAGAGAGCCAGGATCAACAGATACTGAGGATCTTCATTCAGGTAGTAGAGCGGCAATAGCGGGAGGAATAACCAGTGTATTTGAAATGCCTAACACTAATCCGCCAACTTCAAATATGAAAGAATTTCAAAGAAAACTAGATCTCGCCAAAAATAGAATGTATTCCAATTATGCTTTTTATTTTGGAGCAACAGCAGACAATGCAGATGATCTAGCAAGTCTAGAAGGTTTGGAGGGTTGTTGTGGTATCAAGCTTTTTGCAGGATCTTCAACTGGTAATTTATTAGTTGCTGAAGAGGATGATATAGATAAGGTTTTTCAAAATGCTTCAAAAGTTGTGGCAGTTCATTCTGAGGACGAGGCAATTTTAAAAGTAAACAAGAAATTAATAAAAGAGGGTGATGTTCATACCCATCCAGTATGGAGAAGTGCTGAATGTGCTATAGCATCTACAAGACGAATTGTTAGAATTGCAGAAAAGTATAATAAAAAAGCTCATGTACTCCATATTACAACAAAAGAAGAAATCGATTTTCTATCCCAACATAAAGGAAACATTACATTTGAGATTACCCCCCAGCATTTAACTCTTTATGCTCCGGAATGTTATGACAAGCTTGGAACTTATGCACAAATGAACCCACCATTAAGAGATAAATCTCATTATGACAGATTATGGTATGGAGTGAGAAATAACTTTAATGATACTATTGGATCTGATCATGCTCCACATTTAAAAGAAAATAAAGACAAGATATATCCAAACACACCTTCAGGAATGCCGGGAGTTCAAACTTTAATGCCTGTAATGTTAAATCACGTAAATGATGGAAAATTATCACTTAACCAATTGATGAACTTTGTTTGTGAAAATCCAGTTAAAATCTTTGGAATAAAAAACAAAGGGTTTATTAAAGAAGGTTATGATGCAGATTTTACTATTGTCGATATGAACAAAACTATTGAGATTAAAAATGAAAATATTGAGAGTAAATGTAAGTGGTCTCCATTTAATGGTTTTAAATTCAAAGGAACACCTACACATACAATTATTGCAGGCAAAATTAAAATGCAAGATGGTAAAATTTTAGGTGATCCAGATGGAAAACCTTTGCAGTTTAGCTAACCTTTCCGGTAAAACTATTCACTAAAATTACACCTATCACGATTAAGAATAACCCTAATATTGCTTGCCAAGCTAAAGTTTGTTTAAAAAATATATAACCTAGAATTGCTATGGTAAAAATTCCCAATCCACTCCAAGTTGCGTATACAATTGCTATTGGAAGTTTGTTAACCACAAAAGTTAATAGATAAAATGCAGTTAGATAAAATGCAGATAGAGCAACTGTAGGTACAAGTTTTGTAAAGTTTTGAGATATGGGCAGAAGCATTGTACCAGCAACCTCACAGAATATTGCTGCGATTAAAAAAATATATGTTTTAACCATTATTTAAAATTTTATGCTTGATTAAGTCTTCAGTAATCTCAGTTAAAATTGCAGGATCGTCTATAGTAGGAGGGATTTTATATTCAACACCATCTGCAATTTTTCTTATAGTTCCCCTTAAAATTTTCCCAGATCTTGTTTTTGGTAATCTTTTAATAACAATTACTATTTTAAAAGCAGCCACTGGTCCTATTTTATCTCTTACCATCTGAACGCATTCTTTAGATATTGTTTCGTTATCTTTATCTACACCAGATTTTAAAACTACTAATCCAATAGGTAATTGACCTTTTAATTTATCTGCAATTCCAAGAACTGCACATTCAGCAACTGATTGATGTTCAGACAATACTTCTTCAATTGCACCTGTAGACAACCTATGACCAGCTACGTTAATTATGTCATCAGTTCTAGACATGATCCAAATATAACCATCATCGTCAATATGACCTGCATCATAAGTTTGATAATACCCATCATAATTGGACATATAGTTTTCTTTATATCGTTGGTCTGCATTCCATAAAGTAGGGAATGTGCCTGGAGGCAAAGGTAGCTTTACTACTATATCTCCCATTTCATTGGGTTTTGCTAAAGATTGATCTGGCTTGATAATTTTTACATCGTACCCAGGCACAGCTTTACAGGCTGAACCATATTTGGTTTCCATCATTTCAATACCAGTGCAATTTGAGCTTATTGCCCAGCTAGTCTCAGTTTGCCACCAATGATCAATTACTGGAACTTTAAGCAAACTCTCAGCCCATTTAATCGTATCTGGATCAGCTCTCTCTCCAGCAAGGAATAAGCTTTCAAAACTGCTTAGATCATATTTTGAGAAAAATTTCCCCTCAGGATCCTCTTTCTTGATAGCTCTAAAAGCAGTTGGAGCAGTAAAAAGAGATTTTACTTTATAGTCAGAGATAATTTTCCAAAAGGCACCAGCATCAGGAGTTCCTACCGGTTTACCTTCAAACAAAATTGTTGCGCAACCTTTAAACAATGGTGCATAAACTATATAAGAGTGTCCAACAATCCAACCAATGTCACTTGCAGACCACCAAATATCATCTGCATCAATGTTATAGATATTTTTCATAGTCCATTTAAGAGCAACTATATGGCCCCCAATGTCTCTTACAATACCCTTTGGAGTTCCTGTTGTTCCTGAGGTATATAAAATATAAGCAAACTCATTTGAGTTCATCTCAACACAATCAGTATCTTCAGCGTTAGTAACTACTTCTTCCCAACTAACTTCTTTAGGAGCATTTAGTTTAACCTCATGATTTGGTCTTTGGAATAAAATCATTTTTTCAATTTTGTGATTGGCTATTTTAATAGCTTCATCAACAAGAGGTTTGTACTCCACTGTACGTCCTGGCTCAAAACCACATGAAGCAGTAACTAATATTTTTGCTTTGCTGTCATCTATTCTGCTTGCAAGTTCATTTGAGGCAAAACCACCAAATACAACTGAATGAATTGCACCAATTCTTGCGCAAGCTAGCATAGCAACTACAGCTTCAGGGATCATTGGCATATAAATAATAACCCGATCGCCCTTGTTAGCACCTTGAGCTTTCAGCGCGCCAGCAAACTTAGAAACTTTTGCTCTTAACTCATCGTATGTGAACTTACTTTTGTTTCCTGTAATTGGGCTATCGTAGATTAAAGCATTTTTTTGACCTCTTCCTTGATCAATATGAATGTCTAAAGCATTATAACAAGTATTTGTTACTCCATCTTCAAACCATTTATAGAAAGGTGGATTAGATTTATTGAGAATTTTTGAGGGTTTTTTGAACCAAAAGATATCTTCACTGGCCTCTAGCCAAAATTTTTCAGGATTTTTTATTGAATTTTCGTAAATTTTATTAAATTCAGAAGACATAAAAATTTGATTCGAATTCCTTATTTTTTTTGATTTTTAACTTATAAATTGTATTTAATTTTAAAAATTAAGTAAAATCAATGCTTATTAGTGATAATTAATTCTTCATAAATCTAATTTAATTTGCTATTTAACCACCAAATTGGCTTAGGGTAACTTAAGTCTAGTTTATATAAACTAAAATAAAAACTAACGAAGAGGGAGTTTTTTATGAATAAACTTAAACTGTTTGCTTTAGCAGCTATGGGCTTGATCGGTTTTTCAGGTATAGCTATTGCAGCAGACGCAACGATGTTGATGCAAGATGACTTCGTAGGAATTTCATTCTGGGTCATCTCTATGGGAATGTTAGCAGCTACTGCTTTCTTTTTCATGGAAGTAGGCAACGTCGCAGCTGGTTGGAGAACGTCAGTAATTGTTGCTGGTCTAGTAACTGGTATTGCATTCATACACTACATGTACATGAGAGAAGTATGGGTTGCTACTGGTGACTCGCCAACAGTATACAGATACATTGACTGGTTAATCACTGTGCCATTACAGATGGTAGAATTCTATTTAATTCTAGCAGCTATTAACAAAGCAAATTCTGGAATGTTCTGGAGATTGTTAATTGGTTCATTAGTGATGCTTATCGGTGGATACTTAGGTGAAGCAGGATATATCAATGCTACACTAGGTTTCATCATCGGAATGGCAGGTTGGGTATACATTCTTTATGAAGTATTCTCAGGTGAAGCTGGTAAAGCTGCATCGAAGAGTGGTAACAAAGCTCTTGTAACTGCATTCGGAGCAATGAGAATGATCGTTACTGTAGGTTGGGCAATTTACCCATTAGGTTATGTATTTGGTTACTTAACTGGTGGTGTAGACGCTGACTCACTTAACGTCGTTTACAACTTAGCTGACTTCATTAACAAAATTGCATTCGGTCTAGTAATTTGGGCTGCTGCAACTAGTTCTGCAGGAAAAAGAGCTAAGTAATTAATTAAAAATTAAATTAAGGGCAAGTATTTTATACTTGCCCTTTTTTTTTGGTATAGTTAAACTAAGTATAGTAACTATATATAATATTTATACCTAGTTCAAATATGGATGTAAAATTGGAAAAATGGCACAAATGCCAAGTCGACAAGGAAATTTTAAAAGAACTCTCAAAAAAATCTGATATTAAAGGTCTGCAACATGTATCCTTTTTTTTTGGATTGCTCTTGGCAACTGGAATACTTGCTTATCAAACCTGGGGCACGTGGTGGTCAGTATTTTGGTTTTTAGTTTATGGAAATATTTATTCCTTCTCTAATCCATTGTGGCATGAGACAGGTCATAAAACTGCATTTAAATCAAAATTTTTAAACGAATTTTTTTATTATATTTCCTCTTATATGTCTAACTTTGAACCAACAAGATGGAGATACACACACTTTGTTCATCACGGAAGCACTTATTCAACAGAAAATCCATTTGATCATGAAATCGAGTATGGAAATGATTTAAAAGAAACGCCTAAGCGCTTAATTATAAATATAATTCCATTTTTAGATTTAGTTTTTTTTAAAAAACATATTTCATTTGAAATTATTCAACATGCTTTTGGAATAAAAACAAAAGTTATGAAAGACAGTATTCCAGAAAACGTACAAGCAAAAGCAATATTTATTTCAAGAATTTATGTTTTTATTTGGCTATTGATTATTTTATCTTCAATAGTTACATCCTCTTGGTTGCCAGTGCTTTATTTTTTATTGCCTCAATACTACGGTAAAACTTTACACAAAATTGTTGCATTTACTCAACATGCGGGTCTTGCAAGAGATATAAAAGATCATAGACTTA
>CACKIQ010000022.1 GCA_902600245.1 uncultured Pelagibacteraceae bacterium
GTAGTGGTGCTTGATGTAGGAACAATTCCTCCAGCCTCTTTTGACTGAGGAATTAAAAGTTTTATATCTGATGCTTTATATAAAATGGAGTCTTTTTTGGAGACAATCCCAATTAAAAGTATTTTGTTTCTATTTGCATGTTTTATAATATTTTTTAACTCCTCTGTTTGACCTGAATAACTTATTAAAACTAATATATCTTTTTTAGATATACATCCAAGGTCACCATGAGAAGAGTTGCCTGCTGATAAAGAAAATGCTGGAGTTCCAACTGAAGATAAGGTAGCTGCAATTTTAGACGCAATTAATCCGCTTTTACCCACACCACATAAAACTATCTTTGATTGGCATTTTGAAAGCTGTTTCACTGCTTGAGTAAATGGATTATTGATAAATTTTTTTAAGTTTTGAAGAGCTTTTATTTCAAGATCAATTACATTTTTTGCAATAGTTATAAATTTTTTATTATTCATTAGTGAGACCAGATATCATCTTTAAATAAGGCTAAGTCAAGTTCTACTCTAATTTTTAAAAATTTTAAGCAGTCTTCATAAAGATTAATCCTATTTTCTCTTTTAAGTATTTTTTCCAACTCTTGGTGAATTTTATGAAGATATATTACATCGTTAGCACAATATTTTAGCTGAGCTGGAGTAAGTTCACCACCAAAATCTGAGTTTTGAAATTGTTTGCTTATATCAACATTAACAAATTCTTTTATAAGAGTTTTCAAAGAATGGTTATCCGAATAAGATCTTGCAAGTTTAGATGCAATTTTTGTATCTAAAATATTATTTGTGTCCGTTTTTAAATAATATTTAATGTGAGCAATGTCCGCTCTACCAAAATGAAAAATTTTTGTTATTTTTTCATCTTTTAATATTTTTTTTAAATTTGGTGAGTTATAATTATCTCGATCAAATTGAACTATGTGAGCATCAGAATTTCCTGTGGATATTTGAATTAGACATAGCGGATCACGTCTGACATTAAGACCCATAAATTCACCATCTACAGCTATTATATTGCCTAATTTCAAATCATCTGGTAAATCATTTTTGTGTAATTGAATATTATTACTCATCTAAAGATATATATATGAAAGCAAAAAATTGTCTAATTTTTGGTGGAAGCGGTCAAATTGGCAGAAACTTAATAAGAAAACTGACCAAGAGTGGTTTTAGAATAACTGTTGTAACACGTAATATTCATCAGAAAAGCTATATAATAAAAACTCAAGCTAACGCAGGCTATATTGATATTATTGAATCAAAAATATTTGAGGAAAAAAAAATTAGAGAAGCATTTAAAAAAGCGGATATTTGTATTAATTTGATAGGAATCCTATTTGAAAAAAAAAGAGGAAACACTTTTAAAAATATACACACAGTTTTTCCTGCTCTTTTGGCTAATCTTTCAAAGGAGTATAATCTTAAACATTTCATTCATTTATCTGCATTAGGAATAAATGAAGCAAGCGACTCTTCATATGCCCAAAGTAAATTAGATGGAGAAAATGAAGTTCTAAAAAACTTTCCATTAGCTACGATTTTAAGACCTTCGGTAGTTTACTCTGTTGATGATAATTTCACTACAAATTTTATGACATTATTGAACAGACTACCAGTTTTCCCTTTGTATTATGGTGGTAAAACAAAATTTATGCCAATCCACTGTTCAGATCTAACAGATACAATTCACTATATTATTTCGAACAATATTTATTCAAAGATTATTGAGTGCGTCGGACCAGAAGTTATTAGCTTTAAAGAAATATTAATTAGACTATTAAAACTTATTAATAAAAAAAGAATTTTGCTACCCCTTCCATTACCTGTTGCTGAAATTACATCGGGTATTTTTCAGTTGCTTCCAAAACCTCTTATTACTAGGGATCAATTAAGACTTTTAAAATATGATAATATTAAATCTGGTAAATATAAAACTAATGCTGAGATTGGCTCACCCAGCAAAAGATATTTTAATGAAGAAGTAAAAAAATATTCTTATATGTGGAGAGTTGGAGGACAATTTTCCACAGAAAAATATACTTCTATTAATGATTTAAAAAAACAGAACTAACTATTTCTAAGCTGATTTTATTTTCTTTTCAATGAAATTTGGTATGTCTGCTTTATCATCAACTTCCTCTTTTTTACCTTTAGGTTGATAAGCATAAAGCAAGTGTAGTTTGCAATATGAAAAATCTTTTAAAGATGATCTTCCACAAAAATAAAATGATTTTTCGTTTGGATGACCAATTGGCCACTTACATGAATTTTCGTCTAATTCTTCGAGTTGTTTAGGATTTTCTGGCTCAAAGTCTTTTTCTATTATCAAAGATTTAAATTTACTTTTACGAGTTCTCCTTGTTTTAATGTTTTTTTCCATGAGAGAGCTCTGAAAGTTTTGATTTGATGCAGCGGACCTAGTTTTAATTTTTGCTGATAAATTAAGTCTATGAGCTTTACCAATTACTGCATTTCTAGTTATTCCACCAATAATTTCAGCAATCTGACTTGCTGTGTTACCTTTTCCCCAAAGCTCTTTTAATTTGGCTACTTTATGATCATCCCAACTCATATATCTATATATAGTATTTTGTTTGCTATAAGTAACAATATACTGATATTAATTTAAATTAAACAATCAAAAATTAAGAGTTATCAACATTTATTTTAAATTTAAGTATATAAAAGTTTTCAATCCTAACTTGTATTAATAATTAAACTTTATAAAACAATTTAAATTTATGAGTTATTTAGCAAAAAACTATAAGAGAAAAAAAATTTCTTTTAAGCATGGTAAAGGAAGTTATCTTTTTTCAACTGATGGTAAAAAATACTTGGACATGGTATCTGGTATAGCAGTAAACTCATTAGGTCATGCCCATCCAAAATTAGTAAAGACAATAAGATATCAATCAAATAAACTTTGGCATGTTTCTAATGCTTTTCAAATTCCTGAGGGAGAAAAATTAGCAAAAAAACTTTGTAAAAAAACATTTGCTGATTATGTGATATTTCAAAATTCTGGAGCAGAGGCTACTGAAGCGGCCATTAAAGTTGCAAGAAGATATTTTTATTCAATTGGAAAACCTAACAAAACAAGAATTTTATGTATTAAAAATTCATTTCATGGAAGGACCTTAGCTACTATTTTTGCAAGCGGGTCAAAGAAAATGACAGAAGGATTTGGTCATGTGGGTGGTTTTGATCATTTTACTTTTGGAGACCATGAATCTCTTAAGAGAAAGATTACAAAAAATACTGCAGCAATCATGGTTGAAACTATAATGGGAGAAGGAGGTATAAAAGTTATTCCAGATTGGTGTTTAAAAGAATTAAGAAAATTGTGTGATAAAAAAAAAATATTATTAATTTTAGATGAAGTACAATGTGGAATTTCGCGGTCTGGAGATTTTTTTGCTTTTGAAAAATCTAAAGTAAAGCCAGATATAGTGCCAATTGCAAAAGGCATTGGTGGTGGTTTTCCTATTGGTGCTGTTTTAATGAATAAAAAAGTTGCAGTAGGTATGATACCAGGTACACATGGTTCAACTTTTGGTGGTAATCCTCTAGCGATGGCTATTGGAAATACAGTAATGGATATAGTTTCAACAAAAAAATTTCTTGATCAAGTAAAAAAATCTTCAAAGTATTTTTTTTCAAATTTAAATAAATTAAAGGAAAAATATCCAAATATTATTAAAGATATAAGAGGAAGAGGTTTATTGATTGGAATACAACTTCATACAGACCAAACCAATTTTATTAAAAAATTAATGCATAATAGATTACTTACTATTCGTGCAGCAGAAAATGTTGTTCGTATTTTACCTCCATTAAATGTTAAAAAAAATGAAATAGATACAGCAATTAAAATTATTGAAAAGGTCTGCTCACAGATAAAATAATATGAAACATTTCATTAATTTAAAAGATATACCCGCAAAAGATCTTAGAAAGATTATTATTGATGCTAAAAAAAGAAAAAATTTAAGAAAAAAACTTAGTACTTTAGAGGTTGATAAGGGCGCACCCTTAAAAGGAAAGTTATTAATTCAAATGTTTGAAAAATCTAGTTTGCGAACAAGATTAAGCTTTTATTTAGCTATCAAACAATTAGGTGGTGGCACCTTGACTTTAAGATCTAATGAACTTCATTTAGGTCAAGGTGGAGAAAGTATTGCTGATACGGCTAAAATTCTTTCTACCTATGGTGATGGGTTTATGCTTAGAACCGATAGTGATAAAAAGGTTGAAAATTTTGAAAAATATTTATCAATACCCATCATCAATGGTTTAAGTCCCTCATCTCATCCAACGCAGATTTTATCAGATGTTTTTACTGTTGAGGAAATAACGAAGAAACATATTTCTAAATTAAATATTTGTTGGATAGGTGACTCTAACAATGTTTTAGATAGTTTAATAGCAGCATCAGTAAAATTTTCTTTCAAGCTGAATATTGGTTGTCCAAAAAAATTTGAACCAGGAAAAGAAGTTAGAGCTTGGGTCAAGAGAAATAATAAAAAAATTTATATTTATAATGATGCTAAAAAAGCAGCTTTAGGTGCTGATGTGATTTTTTCTGATAAAGTTATTTCTTTAAACGACAAAGTTAATAAGAAGAAAAAAATACAAGCATTTAAAAATTTTAAAATCGATAAAAAATTAATGAGTTATGCAAAAAAAAGTTGCATTTTTTTACACTGTTTGCCTAGAGGAGATGAGGTGAGTGATGATATTTTCTTGGGAAAACAATCTCATGTATGGCAACAAGCACTCAATAGAGTTCACGTACAAAAAAGTATTTTATTATATTGTTTTGGAAAATTAAGGTAGCGGCAAAGGGCTGTCTGAATTCTCATTTAGATATTTTATTACAGAGGCTCTATCTTTTTCTTTTCTAAGACCTGCATATGCCATCTTTGTTCCCTTAATCCATTTTGCAGGTTTAATTAAAAATCCATTTAGTTCTTCAAAAGTCCATTCTTTATCATACGCTGCTAATGCTTTGGAATATTTATATTCTTCAACCGCTCCAACTTTTCTTCCCACAACATTATATAGCGCTGGACCTATAGCATTCTTTCCTCCTTTAACAATTGAATGACAAGCTGCGCATTTTTTAAAAACTTTTTCACCATGAGCAATATCTCCCATTGCCATCAATGCTGATATATCAATTTTGTCTGTCGTCGTGCTTGAGCTGGTTGTGGATACAGTAGTGGCAGCTTCTACTTCAACTGAATAACCAGGTGTTTTAGGTTTCTCTACATGGAATATAAAATCAGATAATTTTCCAATACCGATAACAAGCAGGGCAACCATTAAAACTGCAGCAACTATTTTATTTATTTCGAAAGAATCCATTTTTTCTAAACTTTGTAGTGAACGTATAACACGATAAATTAAAAAAAAGCTAAAATTTAATGTATAAATTTGCCTCTATAGTTGTTTAACGAGTATAATAATTTGAAAATATAATGAAAACTTTAGTAATTATACCCTCTAGAATGTCTGCGACTAGGCTTCCAGGTAAACCGTTATTAAAAATAAATGGCTTATCAATTATATCACATGTGTCTAAAAAAGCTGGAGAAGCCAATATTGGAGACGTGATTGTAGCTACAGAGGATCAAGAAATTATTGATGATGTCAAAAGTAATGGTTTCAATGCTATTTTGACCAGCAATAAACATAAGACAGGAACAGATAGAATTTACGAAGCACTTAAAAAATCAAATGTTAGAGATGTTGATTTTATTATGAATTTGCAAGGTGATGAACCAGCAATCGATATTGATGATATCAAAAATTTGAATGACAAAATGGTAAAAAATAATTCTAATTTAGGAACTCTTGCGGCAAAAATAAAAGATAATAAAAACCTTAAGAATGAAAATATTGTTAAGGTCATTACTGAAAATAGCCTAGAAAGTGATCATTTTCCAAAAGCTATATCCTTTTTAAGAAAATCTGAGCAGGTGGAAAATATTTATCACCATATTGGAATTTATTGTTATTCAAGAGATTGTCTAGAAAAATTTGTTCACTTTGATCAATCCAAAAATGAAATAGAAAATCGACTAGAGCAGTTAAGAGCATTAGATAATAATATTGATATCAATGTTTCACTTGCTATGTCGTCTCCAATAGGAGTGGATACAGAAGAAGATTATCTAGCCTTAAAAAAAATAATGGAATATAAGAATTGATGAATAAAATTTATTTTCAGGGAACCTTTGGTGCATATTCTCATTTAGCAGCGCTTTCTATTGATCCTAAAGCTGAGATTTTGCCATGTAAAACTTTTGATGAGTGTTTTAACAAAGCATCCGAGGAGCCAGATAGCAGAATTATAATTCCAGAATCAAATAGGATTACTGGTAATATTGGAATTGAATATTTAATATTTAAACATAGGCTAAATATTTATAAAGAGCATTTTCAAAAAATTGAACACAACTTGTTAGGACAAACTGGTGCAAAATTAAAAGATATCAAAGAAGTATACTCACATGCTCAAGGATTGTCTCAGTGTTCAAAATTTATAAAAGAAAATAATTTAGCAGAACATATTAGAGCAGACACTGCTGGATCAGCTGAAATGATTTCTAAAACAAAAGATATCAAACAATCTGCAATAGCATCTTCCTTGAGTGCTGAAATTTATGGCTTGGAAGTAATTAAAAAAAATATAGAAAACGAAAGTGGAAATTTGACAAGGTTTTTAGTTATGGGGAAAAATATTTCACAACCAGAATTTAAAGACAAAACTTATATAACCTCTTTTTTATTTAAACTGAAAAGTAAGCCAGCTGCTCTCTATCAATCATTAGGAGGTTTTGCTATTAATGGTGTAAATTTAACAAAACTACAAAGTTATCCAGAAAAAAATAGTTTTGATTCTTATTTTTTCTTATGTGATTTAGATGGACATATTGAAGACTCAAAAGTTCAAAAATCTCTTGAAGAGCTAGGCCTACATTGTGAGGATTTTCACGTTCTAGGTGTTTTTGAAGCTGATAGTTTGAGACAAAATAAATAAGAATCTTTTCTTGTAGATTAGAAATTTTAACTGCTATAATAGATTTGGAGGCTAGAGGTGGATGCTGCTTGAACCCGACCAGATCTTAACGGAAGCAGTCGTAGAGACAGTTATTCAGGTTCTAGTCTCCTTATAGATATATGAATAATAACTCAAAAGTATTAGCATTAAAATACAGACCACAAACTTTTGATGATCTCATTGGTCAAGAAGTTGTTGCGGAAACTATTACTAATTCAATTAAAGCTGACAAAATACCTAATGCATATTTGTTCACTGGAATAAGGGGAATAGGAAAAACCACAACAGCACGAATTGTTGCAAAAGCACTTAATTGTTCAAATGGTATCGATAATTTATGTAAAGAAAACTTTTGTGAAAGCTGTAAATCTATAAGTGAGTCTAGTCATATAGATGTGCTTGAAATGGATGCAGCAAGCAAAACAGGAGTTGATGACGTAAGAGATTTAATCGAATTTTCAAGATACGGGCCGACCTCCGCTAAATACAAAATCTTCATTATTGATGAAGTTCATATGTTAAGCAAACAAGCATTTAATGCTTTATTAAAAACTTTAGAGGAACCACCAGAATATCTAAAATTTATTTTTGCAACTACAGAAATTAAAAAAATTCCAATTACAGTAGTATCTAGATGTCAAAGATTTGATCTATCTAGAATTAAATCTTCAGAATTATTGGAGTTTATTAAAAAAATTAAGGACAAGGAAAATGGAAAAATAAGCGATGATGCTTTAAAGCTTATAGTAAAAATCTCCGAAGGTTCTGTTAGAGATTCTTTATCGTTGCTCGATAGAGCACTATTAAGTTTGGAAGAAGGAAAAGAATTAGACCTAAATTCAGCTCAGAAAATTTTTGGGTATTTTGATAAATCTCAATTAATCGATTTGTTTGAGTTAATTTTAAAAGGTAATGAAACAAAAGTAATAAGTATTTATAGAAAAATTTATGACCAAGGTGTTGAACCCAAGGTTTTTATTAACGATTTCTTAGAGTTACTTTACTACTTTAAAAATATTAATTCTTTAACTTTAGAAAGTACAAACTTTTCATTAAATGATGAAGAATTTTCTAAAATTAAAAATTTATCAAATCAAATAGATTCAGAGGTATTAATATTATTTTGGCAATTCGCCATCTCTTCTCTTGAGGAGATAGATATAGTTTCTAATCAACACCTTTCAATTGAGATGTTTTTAATAAGACTAATGCATTTAAGTTCTGTAAAATCTAAAAATAAAATTGAAAATGTTGAGGTTCAATTGAAGAGTGAAAATTTTGTAAAGAATACTGAAACTGAATTAACTTCTAAAACAATAAACCAAATTAAGAATGTTGCACAGGAAGAAAAAATCAAGCCAGAAGTTCAGACAGAAATTAAAGCAGAAAATAAAATTAACATAAATGTATTTGAGGAGTTAATTGAAATTTGTTCAAAAAAAAAAGAGATCAAACTTAAATACGAGTTAGAAAAAAATGTTAACCTTGTAAAATTTGAAAAAAATAGAATTGAAATATCTTTTAATGAAAGTTTAGATAAAGATTTTGTAAAAGATTTATCATCAAAGCTTTTTGAATGGACCGGTGAAAGATGGATTATTACGTTTAGTAAATTAAAAGGGCAAATTTCAGTAAAAGATAAAGAAAAAAATGTAAAAAAAAAGTTAATGGATGAAATGAAAAATTCAGAAATATTTAAAAGTGTGATGGATAAATTTCCTGATGCCGAATTAATAGATGTAAATTCAAAAAAAGATGGAGTTGATAATGACTGATTTTAGTAAAATTTTAGATAAAGCAAAAGAACTTGAGGCAAAAATGAAAGAAAGCCAACAAAAGATTAAGGAAATTAGAGTTGAAGGAGTTTCGGGTTCAAATTCTGTAAAGATAACTTTAGATGGAGAGGGAGAGATGCAAACAATAAAGTTATCTGATGAAATTATGAAAGAGGACAAAACCATAATTGAAGATTTAATTGTTGCAGCACATAATAGTGCTAAATCTCAACTTAAATCAAAAACAACTGAGGAAATTTCAAAAGCAACTGGAGGTTTTGGAATTCCTGGTTTTAAATGGCCTTTATAATAGATGCAAAACATCAGTGAGATAGAAGAATTAATTAAATTAATTTCAAAACTTCCGGGTTTAGGTCCCAAATCAGCAAAAAGAATTGTTTTAAAATTAATAAATAATCGTGATGAACTTGTAAAACCTATGGCAAATACATTGGTGCAAGTTTATAAAAATGTAGTTAGATGCAATTCATGTGGTGCATTAAAGTCAAATTCAAATGGATGCCTAAATTGTGAGAACACAAAAGAAAAATATAATAAAATTTGTGTAGTAGAGGATATTGCAGACCAATGGTCGATTGAAAATTCAAATATCTTTCAGGGATATTTTCATATTTTAGGAGGGACAATTTCTTCAGTTGGCCAAAGAAAAGAAGATTTGTTAATTAACTCATTAGTTGAAAGAGTTAATAGAGATAAAATTGAGGAGGTAATTCTTGCAACTAGTGCTACTGTTGAAGGTCAAACAACTGCATATTATATTCAAGATAGTCTAAAAAATTTAGATGTTAAAATTACTAAATTAGCACAAGGTTTACCTGTTGGTGGAGAAATAGAAAGTTTAGATGATGGAACTTTATTTTCTGCTTTTAAAAATCGATCTAATTTGGTTTCAAACTCAGATTAGATTTTTTTTTCAATCTATTTAAATGAAGTAATGGTTCGGTATAACCTGAAGGTTGTTCTTTACCTTTAAAAATTAAATCACACGCAGTTTGAAATGCTATAGAATTTTCATAATCATCACTCATTTTAACATATAGCGGATCATTTTTGTTCTGATCATCTACTATTTTGGCCATCTCTTTCATTATTTCAGTTACTTGTATCTTTGTTGTAATTCCATGATGAATCCAGTTAGCTATATGTTGTGAAGAAATTCTTAGTGTTGCTCTATCTTCCATCAAACCTATATTGTTAATATCGGGTACTTTAGAACAACCTACACCTTGATCGACCCATCTTACGACATACCCTAATAAAGTTTGTGCTGAATTAGAAATTTCTTTATTTATATCTTCTACAGACCAATTAGGTCTGTCTGCTATTGGGATTGTTAAGAGATCATCAAGCTTAGCTGGTTCTCTATCTATTAATTTTTTTTGTTCATTAAAAATATTTATTTCATGATAATGTAAAGCATGTAAAGCAGCTGCTGTTGGAGAAGGAACCCATGCGCAGTTTGCTCCTGCTTTTAAATGTCCTGTTTTTTGCTCCATCATATCTTTCATTTTGTCGGGCATTGCCCACATTCCTTTTCCAATTTGAGCTTTACCAGAGAACCCACAAATTAAACCAATATCAACATTGTTATTTTCGTATGCATTAATCCATTTAGAGGATTTCATATCACCTTTTTTAATCATAGGACCAGCTTCCATAGATGTATGCATTTCATCACCAGTTCTATCTAAGAAACCAGTGTTAATAAAAAAAACTCTATTTTTAAGACTTCTAATACATTCTTTTAAATTTGCTGATGTTCTTCTCTCTTCATCCATAATACCAATTTTACAAGTGTACTTAGGTAAATTTAGAACTTCCTCAACTTTAGAAAAAATTAAATCTGTAAATGCGGTTTCATCTGGACCATGCATTTTAGGTTTTACAATATAAACTGATCCAGTTCTTGAATTATTTTTATTTTTAATATCATGTAGCGCGGCTGCTGTAGTTATAAATGCATCCATAATACCCTCAGGTATTTCACTTCCATCACTCAACAAAATTGAAGGGTTTGTCATAAGATGACCAACGTTTCTTACAAGTAAAAGACTTCTACCATGTAACTTTAAACCTTTACCATCTTTTGAGATATAACTTCTGTGTGGATTTAATTTTCTCTCAAATAATTTCCCTTCTTTTTCAAATTTTGACTTAAGATCTCCTTTCATTAGACCTAGCCAATTTCTATAACAAATAATTTTATCTTCCGAGTCGACTGCAGCCACGCTATCTTCATTATCACAAATTGTTGATACTGCAGATTCTAGTATTATGTCGCTAATTCCGGCATGATCTTGTTGAGCTGCAAAAGCTCTAGAATCTTTTAGAATTTCAATATGTAGATTGTTATTTTTAAGAATAATTGCTGAAGGATTATCACTTTCACCTCTGTGTCCAACAAATTTATTTTCATCTTCCAAATCAAAAATATCTACACCTTTTAAAACTTTTAATTTACCGAGCTTTACAGCAAAACTTGTAATTTTATTCCAACTCAATCCTGCTAATGGAAAGTATTTATCTAAAAAATCTCTTCCATATTTTATTACCATTTCACCTCTTAAAGGGTCATACCGTTCAGATACACTATCTTCAGACTGTTCAATTATATCTGTACCATAAAGACTATCATATAAACTCATCCATCTAGCATTTGCAGCATTTAATGCATATCTCGCATTCATGACAGGCACGACTAACTGAGGTCCAGCTATACTCGCAATTTCTTCATCAACATTTTTAGTTTCTATTTTAAAATCAGGTCCTTCATTTTTTAAATAACCTATTTCTAATAAAAATTTTTTATATTCATCTAGATCAAATTCTTTACTTTTATTGTTGATATGCCAATTGTCTATTTTTTTTTGCAAATCTTCTCTAAGCTTTATTAATTCTTTATTTTTTGGTGCAAGCTCATCAAGGGTTTTTTCTAGACCTAACCAAAAATTTTCTGGAGATACATTTGTATTTTTTAATAATTCGCCACTTACAAAGTTTGATAGCTTTTCAGATACTTGAAGATTATTAATTTTAATGTATTTTTCTTGCATAGCACTTAATTCGTACCCCATCTGTATTTTTGCCTGAGAGCTTTACTCCTTCGGCGGAAATCAATCTCTTTCCAGAGTGTTATGCTTTAATCGGTCCTTTTGCCTGAGAGTTTCCGGGGTGGTTGCTCCTTCGGCGCTATAAATAGTCTCTCCCGATAATGAATTTGTATATGTTAAATGATTTAAGTCAATTAATAAGAATAACACCTTATTTAATATCATTTTATTGCCTTTTTTGTATTTTAACCATCCGCTATAAATAAAATATGAAAAATTATCTAAATTTTGAAACAGAAATTAAAGATCTAGAAAACGAACTAGAAAAATTGAAAGATCCTTACAATCAAGAGGGATTATCAGAGGTCGATACTCAAAAAATTTCAAGCACTCAAACAGAAATAGATGAAAAATTAAAAAAAATTTATTCCAATCTAGATCCTTGGCAGACTACTATGGTTGCACGTCATGAAGATAGGCCTAAAGCAAAATTTTTTATTGATAATTTGTTTGAAGATTTCATTTCATTATCTGGGGATAGGCATTATGGAGAAGATAAATCAGTATTAACTGGATTTGCAAAGTTCAATGGAAAATCTGTTTTAGTAATAGGTCAAGAAAAAGGAGAGGATTTAGATAGCAGGATTGAGAGAAATTTTGGGATGATGAGACCAGAGGGTTACAGAAAAACAATAAGATTAATGAATTTAGCAAATAAATTTAATATTCCCATAATCTCTTTTATTGATACTCCAGGAGCATATCCAGGTGTAGGAGCAGA
>CACKIQ010000023.1 GCA_902600245.1 uncultured Pelagibacteraceae bacterium
TGTAGGCCCATACATATCTGCATAAGCTGCTCTAGAAATTTTAGCCATTATAAATTACCCATAACTTTCTTATTGAAACCATATATTTTTTTTAATCCATTTATTTCTATTAGCTCGACATCTTTAGATTGACCTGGTTCAAATCTTACAGCAGTTCCTGAGGGGATATTTAATCTTTTTCCGTATGCTAATTTTCGGTCAAACACCAAATGCTCGTTAGTTTCAAAAAAATGATAATGACTTCCAACTTGTACAGGTCTATCTCCAGAATTAGAAATTTTTATACTAGTAACTTTGGAGTCTTTATTTAATTCTATTTCCTCGTTTTTTGTAATTACTTCACCTGGCTTCATAATTTTATCATCTAATAGGTTTATGCACTGTTACTAATTTAGTTCCATCAGGAAAAGTTGCTTCTACTTGAACTTCCTTAATCATATCTGGAATACCTTCCATACAATCCTTTTTTTTAATTACATGAGCTCCTGCCTCCATTAATTCTGCAACACTTTTTCCTTCTCTAGCACCCTCTACTACAAAATCTGTTATTAAAGCTATAGCCTCTGGATAATTTAATTTGATACCTTTTGACAATCTATTTTTAGCAACAATTGCTGCAAGACTTATTAAAAGTTTATCTTTTTCTCTAGGAGTAAGTTTCATTTATATATTCCATACTTTTGGTATCTTTGAACCTTCAAAAAAATAAGACAAAATTTTATCAATTGCAAATTTAAGATTATAACTATCTTTAGACAAAAGTCTTACGATCAATTTATTATCCCAATTAGAATAATTTGAAGTTGTATTTTGATTGTTAGTTAAAGTTTCAGATAAATTATTAACTTTGTTTAAAAACTTCTTTCCTACAATAATAATTGTTGCAACTGCAGAATTATTATTTAATGTCGAAAAACTACTCAAATATTTTTTTTCAAATAAAACTGTATTTATTGCTTCAGTATGAATTAATTTATTATCGACATTAATATTCCAAAAATCTGAAAAATGTCCTTTTTCAAACTTCTCCTTCATTGAAGTTCGTCCAAAAATAATACTTTCACTAAGAAGTAAATTTGAGTCTTGTGATATATTAAAATTAATTTTTCTTTTCAAATTACAATTATTAAATAAAATCAATTCTTTAGGTAACCAAAATAGACTAGAATTGTTTAATAAATTTAAGTTAATTTCTAAATTAGCTGGATTACCAAAACCACTATAAATTTTTTCTGCCGCCTGTGTTGAAATACAAAGTTTCGAATTATCGATTTCAAATTCGTGGTCGTATTCATCCCCAGAAGTAATTCCACCAGCAGTATTGATAAGCATTAATTGATTTATATTTTCATGAAAATCTGGCATTAAAGCTTTTGAAGATCCTTGCTGATACAGTTTTTGTAAATTTTGATCTTTTATTTTTATTTCTAATCTGCCTCTAGATTTTTCTAGTTTTTTTTGACTTATATTCATAATATTATCCTAGCACAAAAAATCCTATTTATAGTTTGTCAATTTTTATAGCTTGAATTGTTCGACTTTTTAAATAAAAAGAGAGCATGCAGAACCAACAAATAGTCAAAATAATTGAAAACCTTAAAGGGAGAAGAAATTATGAGGAAAAAAGAGCATCTAAATTAGGCTTTGCCTCTCTTTATGATTACTTTGAAGACAAAATTGCAAAAAAACAAAAAGCTATTGAAGACAAACAAAAAGAATTAGAAACTGCAAAAGCTGATGATCAACCCAAAGCTAGCAAGAAAAGCTGTAGCTGTTGCTAAACTTTAAATAGCTTATCAGATAAATTTTGTAGATTTTCTCCCCAGAAAACTTCTTTAGTAATTTTTTTAAAATCTACATCAAAAACTGTAGACATTGCAGAAGCATAAACTGCTCTTGAATCTATTGTAGAATTTAAGTCTCTTCCTTCAAATAATTCTTTTTTCTTTAAACCAGGCCAATCAGCGTGGACTTGTGCTTTTTTAACCAATCCACCAGCTAAAAATATAGCTGATCCGTATCCATGCTCAGTCCCATTACTGCTATTTTGTTTAATTGTTCTTCCGAATTCGGTTAAAGTAACTATTAAAGTATTATCAAATGTCTCTTTTGGCATTGCTTGTTTAATACCACTTACTATTCTATCGTAATCTGAAAGACAATCTGCATGAGCACCATCTGTTGCACCTTGTGCAGCATGTGTATCGAATCCATCTACTTCAAAAACAGCTACTCTTGGTCCGTTATTTTTTGAAAGTTGTTGACCTGCATTACTTGCAAGCACCCAGCTGTCATCACTTGCTGTATTTCTAAGTTCTCTAGTCATAATAGTGTTAAGATTTTCCCCTAACATTTTTTCATTATGCTCTTTATAGGCCTGATTAATAAGTTTTAGTGTGTCATTACTTGGAAGCCTATCACCAACAGGAAAATAATTATTATTCATAGGTACACCTCTTATCAATAAGGGCATTGGCAAAGCTAAAGCTAAACCCTTGCCAGTCAAACCAGCTATTTTCATTCCTCTACCTAACCATCCTGTTTTAACTTGATATGGAATTTTTCCTCCTGTCTCCATTAAATTTTGTCCGTCGAAATGAGATCTTCCAGTATAAGGAATATTAGTAGCATGAACTATAGCACCATTATCTTCATCCCATAATCTCTTAAATGTTTTGAGTGCAGGATGTAAATCAAAATCTCCAGTTAATTTTAAAGTCCTATCAAGATTAATTTTACTTCTAAGTTTCTCAAAATTTTTATCTCCTCTAATTGGTACAGCACATAGTCCGTCCATACCACCTCGTAACATAATAACGACCAAATTTTTCTTATAACCAGATTTTGCAAAAGTAGGTACTCCAAATCCTGCAAAGTACATTGAAGTTAATGCTGTGGTTTTTAGAAAATCTCTCCTATTTATTTTCATGCTTTTAAAAACTCTGGGTGGTTAAATAATAGTACATTTCTCTCACTTTTTCTGTGAACCATATTTTTAAATACGTAATCTAAAATTTTTTCAGGTTCATCAAAATTTTTAGAAATAATTTTATAGTAAAATTCTTTATTATCATTTTTCGGTTTTGTAAAAGCATAACTTCTGTCTGCATAAACTAATCTTCTAATCAGTAATTCTGGTGACAACCAGTCATCAGAATAATCTGACCATCCGTTTGGTTGCTTAGGTCTATAAGGCGGATGCCCCAATCTTTGCAAAATTTTTTCTGGTAATCTTTGTTTGCGTGTCGGTTTTGTTCCTAATTCATAAGAAGCCATAGTTTCAGGTGAAGGAGGCCACTCTAAATCAGCAATTTTAGCAATTTGAATAAACCAATTTTCTGGAGTTTGAAATTTTTTATGATTATTATTGTAATTAAAAGCTACTGTAATTGCTGCTTTATGTATTGCAGGAAGGTGTCCATCTGTTTTCTTAAAAGCATCAATTATTGGTTGCTTCATTTCCTTGGTAGGCTCATCAGTAATTAAGTACCTACAAAGTCTATCTGCTACAAAATCTCTGCAATTGGGATGATTAACTAAATCCTTAATTACAGCAGCTAAAGATTTTTTTCCTTTTTTATATTCTTTTCCTAAAACTATTTTTTTACCTCTTTGGTGATACTCTGAATTAAACCAAACATTTCCTGTCTCCAAATTTTTTTTACTCCATCTTTGTTGCCAACCAGTCATAATGTAAGCTAATTGAATAACGTCATCCTGAGTGTATTTAGCTTTTGGAGAAACTGTATGTAGTTCTAACAATTCTCTAGCATGATTTTCATTTATTGTTGCAGGTTCTTTCTTTCTTCTCCTCCACTCATCACTAGCGGTTACACTCTTTGGTCCGGCACTCTCACTATTGTCTAGATGATGTATCATCGCCCAAGAAGTCGTTACATCATAAACCATTTTTTCAAAAGTTTGATTTAAATTTGGTCGTATTATTTCCCTTTGATAGGGACCAGTTGAGTAATTTGCTAAATAATCTTTTTCACTAATCGCAAAAAAATTTCCCCAAAACATCCAGAGTTTTGATAATACTGGATGCTTACTATTTATACACTCGTTATGCCTTATTGAAATTTCTAAAGACTCCCAAAATTTTTGACCTGTTTGATGTCGTAGTAGGTTTTTGTGAGTCTTATACAAAGTTTTATTGTCTTTGTATTTTATTCTTAAAACTTTTCTATCCCCATAAACATAATCTCTATAATGTTTTCTTAATTCTTTTTCAGATAATATTTTACCTTGCCAAGATAAATCTGGTACATCATTCACTTGATCAAGAGCCCACTTTAAAGGATCAGGCGGCACTTGTTCTTTAGGCCCAATACCAAAGGCAACTTTTCTAAAAAAATTCTTCACTAAAGAAAATATAAAAAAAATAATTTAATATTCAACAGTAAATTATCTGATTTTTTTTAACTCATCGGAAAATGCGATTGAGTAAATTAAAAAATAAAAACAGAAAATTAATTCATGAAGTTCAGATAATCGAGTTAAAAAATTAAACGAAATTATATCATAATAAACAGCTTCTTTGACATCTTTGCCACCAACATAGTGTCCTGGATGAAGATTTGCTTTATCTATAATAAAATCAGGTAAGAAAAAAAATAAAAAAATAAAAGATATAACTAATAATTTAGCCTTTGGTAAAATAATAAGATTTATATTTTTATTGAAATACAATTTTTTTTTTGAATAATAAAATATTATTGGAATAAAACCACACCATAAAATAACTAATGATCTTGGTAATTGATCAAGTAGATTTGAAATATTGTGGAGATTTGTTTCATTTTGATTGTTAACTTCAGTAAATATTTGTGGTGTTCCCCAATTAAAAAAGTGTTGTCCCCAACTAATTTCTTCTCCAAAATAATAGGTCAAAGCCAAAATTTTCAAAATGACAAATATTTTCAAAAATTTATTAAATTTAATTTTACTTATTAAGCTAATCAAAATTAAAATTGAAAAAAATAAAAAAATGGACTGAATATTTTCAATGGGTCCGTTTTCTAATAAAAAATTATTTAAATAATCATTTTCACGACAAACTAAAGCAATTATATACTTGCATTGGTATCCATGAATTAAAGTTAAAAATAGGATAAATATCAATAGTATTATTAATATATTTATAATTTTGTTATTTTTTAAATCTAGATAACTAGTCATTTTGTAAAACTTTTATATTATTTAATTATTTCAATATCATTGATATTGTTTAATGAATTATTCAATTCATCAATATTTTCTCGTAATGATAAACTTGAAATTGAATAAATAAGCACCATTAACAATACTAAAGGAATGGAAGTAACTATTGAAGCATAACTCTTAATTAAAAGAATATAAAAAATTATAAATAGCGCAGAACGTATTAGAACTGTTCTCCTAAAAACACTTATAATTGATAAAGAATGTTTTAATAGATTAAAAAAACTCATTTTAGATGGACCAAAATATCTCGAACCTCTAATTGAAGGAATTTTTAACAAATCATTTTCAATTTTTTTTAATGAACCTGAAAAACTGTTCCAAGTAGCTTTTTCAGCTAACATTTTTTTGACTGTTAAGTTTGATAAACACGTAAAATTTCCAAATTTAATTGATTTGCCAGTGAAAGCTAGAGTTAAAAACTTATGAAAAAGATAACATATCTGAAAAATTAAACCTTCTGATCTCTTAATTCTTTCCCCAACAATTGTTTTTTCACCAAATTTTTCTGACTGCTCAATAAAATTTTTAATTTCTTCAGGTCTATCTTCCCCGTCTCCATCCATTGGGATTACAAAATCAAATTCTTTTTTTTCAAAAATATATTTTAATCCAGACGCTATACATCTTGCGTGACCTTTATTCTCTTTCATATTGACGATTTCTATTGATTTAAAATTTTCAATGTTTGGATAATTATCAATAATTTGTTGAGAAGAAGCATCATTGATAACAACAAGTGCCATCTCATGACTTAAATCTTTAATCTCATGATTAATTTTCTCAATAAGTAACTTTAGCGACTCTCTGTCATTATAAATTGGAATTAAAATTATATATTTCATCTATCTTGATCCCACACAAACATTATCAAGACACATATAATCTTTCAATTGATCAAGTTTTTCTCTATCAACAAACCCTTCCCAAACTGGTCGTGATTTTAAATGATATGACAGATTTCCTGCATTCCATTCATCGCCTAAAACAACATTTATTTTTGATTCAAATTGTTGGTCCCAAGCATATTGTGTTTTTAATGCAATTTGTTTACCTGGATAATCAGTTCTCTTATCATCTTTTGTAATTGAAATATAAGCATAAAGTCCTGGTGACAAAAAGAAAAATAAAATAAATCCCAACATAAATGGTTTTAACCTTTTAAGATTAATTTGAGCTTTAAGTGAATAAACAAACAATGTACCAAAAAATAAATAAAAAGGGGTCATCCACATAGTTCTTATTTTAGATCCTGTAAATAATGAGGTTAAAAGAATTAAAATAATTGGTAAAATATTTATAGTTAATAAAAATATTAAATTTTTATCCTTTAAATTAAATTTAAATTTTACTTTTTTAACTAATAACCAAGATAATATTAAAAAAGGGATTAGAATTCCTACTTGTTTTAATAGAAATATTATTGGAAATTTAAAATGATCTATAAAACTAGATTGTTCAAAGCCAGTTCTGGCTAATCCATAAGTAATTGTAATAAATTCATTGTTATTTAACCATATAAAGTGTGGAATCAAAACTACCAAAAAAACTTCTAAAGTGATCAAATATTTAAAATCAAACTTTCTCTCTTTTTTAATAAATATTAAATAAATAAAAAGGAGATCTATCGATAACAATAAATAAATAAATAAATATTTTGATAAAAAGCCTAAAGCTGCGAATAAGCCAACTAAAAAACAATCAAAAAAGTTAATTTCTTTTCCACTATAAATTTTCCATGAATAATAAATCGTCAAAGACCAAAATGGTAATTGGCAAACATTTACATTAAATTCTGGGGAAGTGAAATTGTAGAAGTAGATAGCTTCAATTAATAATACTGAAATTAAAGCTAGAAAATTATTATTTAATATTTCTCTTGATAATTTAAAAACGTAGTAAAAAGAAATAATTATAAAAATTTGACTTAATAAATAAAAAACCCAATCTTGAGATCCAAAAATTTGAAAAAATATTTCAAGAAAAAAAGCACTCAAAGGTGGATGTTTACTAAAACCCCAATCTAAATTACTCCCCCAAGCTAAAGCTTCAATAGTGTCCAGTGGTAAATTAGGATTTGTGATTGATGGAATCAAAGTCCAAAAAATTAGATGAGCTGTAACAAAAATATAAAAAACGTTATCAATATTTTTGTTATTAATGGTCATTTATAAATATTTATAACAATTAAGCTTGCTTGACACCCCTAATTTGCTGAATATACTGCGGGCGATTAATTTAAGCTATGCCAAAGACTGCTAAAGCAAAGAAAAAAGTATCTAAACCAAAAACTAAAGTTGTAAGCAAACCAAAACCAGTTGTAGCTAAAACTGTTCCTAAAGTACCGGTTAAAATTTCAAAAACTTATGTTCCAAAAGATACTGAAAAATATATGTGTGAAAAACATAAAGTATATTTCAGAATAAGACTTACTGAATGGAAAAAAGAATTAATCAAGGCTAATAATGAAGCTCTTTATAATGGAAGTATGGATGATAATAATATTTCTGCAGATATTGTTGACCAAGCTAATTCCTACATTGATAGCAATGTAGAAATGAAAGCTATTAATAGGCAGATTAAATTAATTTCCGAGATTGACAAAGCATTGAGAAGAATTAGAGAAGATACCTATGGTTATTGCTTAGATACTGCAGAGCCGATAGGATTAAAAAGATTAATGGCAAGACCAGTTGCTAAATATACTATTGCTGCACAGGAAAAGCATGAAAAAGATGAAAAAGTTCATGCAGATGATTAAATGAGAAAAAAAACTAAAAAAGAAAGTTCAATTTCTTTTCTTTTTGCAAAGAAATACATTTATTTTTACTATCCTTTTTTCTGGGTGATTTTATTATTATATCTTTTTCTTAAATGAATAAAAAATTAATTTTAATAATTATAATTATTGTGGCTATTGAATTTTCTGGTTACGGAATTCTGAGTACTCTTTACAGACTTTTTGGATAAATTTTTTAAGGTTTGGGTATTTTTGCCTCTTCTTCCATAAAACTATAACCTTTTATAACTGCCTTACGTTCAGCTATTTCTAAATACCATCTTGCTAAATTTTTATAATTTTTTAGTCCAATGTCATGCCATTCATGTCTTGCAATCCATGGCCATGTTGCAATATCAGCAATAGTATAATCTGAGCCAGAAAGAAATTTGGTTTCTTTTAATCTGTTATCCAATTCTCCATAAATTCTTTTTGCAATTTTAAAATATCTTTCTTCTCCAAATTCACTTTTGCCAGGATTGTAATGGTGAAACTGATGATGCTGACCAATCATGGGGCCAACAGTGCCCATCTGGGCCATTAACCATTGATTAATAACCAATCTATCTTTCTCATTGTAAAGTTTTCCACTTTTTTCTGCTAAGTAAATTAGTATTGCACCAGACTCAAAAATACTTTTGTTATTTTCATGATCTATAATTACTGGAATTTTTCCAAAAGGACTGATCTTAATAAATTCAGGTTTAAATTGATCGTCTTTTGTTATATCAACTTTAGTTACCTTATATTCATAACCAATTTCCTCAAGCATGATACTTATTTTCCATGCATTTGGAGTATTAGCGGAAAACAACTCTATCATTTTTTAACACCAAGTCTCTCTTGCGCAGCTTTAGATGTTGTTGTGAATTCGAATCTTAATTTTTCATC
The DNA here is from genome assembly GCA_902600245.1 of uncultured Pelagibacteraceae bacterium. GTDB lineage: Bacteria > Pseudomonadota > Alphaproteobacteria > Pelagibacterales > Pelagibacteraceae > Pelagibacter. Next base: position 8,894 of record CACKIQ010000023.1, read on the forward strand.
AGGTTTTGCATATTTAAAACATCCTCTTGCAGCTAATGCACCTTCATGGAAGCCTGACAGAATTAATTTTAATTTTCCTGGATAAGAACAAATATCCCCTATTGCAAAAATACCATTTATATTTGTCTCAAAATTTTCAGTATTAACTTCAATTGTTTTTTTGTTAATATTTAAACCCCAATCCAAAATAGGACCAAGTTGCATTATTAAACCAAAAAAACCCAAAACATAATCAGATTTAATTTCTTTAATTTCTCCTTCATCATGTTTAATACTGACAGTTTCAATTTTTTTACCTCCTCTAACACCATCAATTTGATATTTTGTATATAGACTTAATTTTCCTTGATTGTGAAGTTCTTTTACTTTTTTTACACTAGACTCAGCGCCACTAAATCCATCCCTTCGGTGAATTAAATTTACTTTTGATTTATTTGACAGTTCTATGGCCCAGTCTAGAGCAGAGTCTCCGCCACCAAAAATTGAAATTGTTTTATCTTTAAATTTAGTTTTATCTTTAATTGAATAAAATAAAGAATTACCCTCAAAATTTTCACAATCTTTAAGTGGGAATTTTCTAGGCTCGAAAGATCCAACACCACCAGCTATAACAATCGCAGAAACATCAAACTTTACTCCTCCTGAAGTTTTAACATTCCATCTATTCTCAACCTTTTTAAGCTCTTCTACTCTTTCATTTAAATGAAATTTGATATTAAAAGGTTTTATTTGTTTTAAAAGATTATCAGTTAATTCTTCTCCAGTGCACTCAGGGACTGCTGGAATATCATAAATAGGTTTATCAGGATAAAGTTCAATACATTGCCCTCCTACTTTATCCAGGTTATCAACTATTTGACAACTCAATCCAATAATCCCAAGCTGATGAGCACAAAATAGACCTGTTGGCCCTGCTCCAATAATTAATACATCTGTCTTATTCATTTAACCTTGCTTTGATGGAATATTAACTTCTAATCCATCCAATTCATCTGAAACAATTAACTGACAACTCAATCTACTATTATTTTTTGGCTCAAATGCCATATCAAGCATATCCTCTTCACCATCCTCTTTAGATGGTAACTTATCTAACCATTCTTCTTTGACGTAAACATGGCAAGTAGCGCATGCCATTCCACCTCCACAGTCCGCATCTATACCAGGTATATCGTTTTGTATAGCACCCTCCATTACGGTTAATCCATTTTGAACATCAATTGTATGTGTTTTATTATCTGAAGTATGATAAGTAATTTTTGCCATTGTTTATATATAGTTGCTTATCTAAATTGAACAAGTAAGTAAATGATACTTCCTATTTTTTTAAATCTTTTGAAGTTCAGGTAACTCTTTTTTAATAAAATATCTTGTATCCTCTTT
>CACKIQ010000024.1 GCA_902600245.1 uncultured Pelagibacteraceae bacterium
GATTTAAATTGTTGTAAGGAAGTTATACTTAATGGTGGAGTAATCCTTTGTGATGACTACGATTTATCTTATGCTCCAGGTGTAAAAAAAGCTATAGATGAGTTTGTAGCACTGCATAATTTTAAATGTTCAATTATATGTAATGATAGATTTGCTAAAATAATTAAAAATTAATTTACCTTTGATTTAATTCCAATACTTTTCTGTGCTTACTTCCTTTATAGCTAGCCAAAGGTCTAATTAATTTATTAGCAGCATGTTGTTCCATTATATGTGCAGACCAGCCTGTAATTCTTGAAATAACAAAAATAGGTGTAAAGAAATCAGTGTCAAAACCCATTAAATGATATGTTGGTCCTGTAGGATAGTCTACGTTTGGGTAAATATTTTTTTCTTTAATCATTACTTTTTCAACTATGTCATAAATTTTCTCAAATTTTTTATCTTTTTTTATTTTAGCAACCTTACTAAAGTATTTTCTCATTGTAGGTACTCTCGAATCCCCTGACTTATAAACTCTATGACCAAATCCCATCACTACTTCTTTATTTTTCAAGGCATTATTAATCCATTTTAATGCATTCTCAGGTTTTTTAATTTTGTTCATCATATGCATTACTTCCTCGTTGGCTCCACCGTGCAGGGGACCTTTTAAACTTGCAATAGCCCCAGTAATTGCACCATGAATGTCTGATAAACTGCTAGTGATAGTTCTTGCAGTGAATGTTGAAACATTAAAGCTATGTTCAGCATACAAAATTAGAGAAACATCAAAAGCTTTCACAATTTCTTTTTGGGGAACTTTTCCAAAACACATATAAAAAAAGTTTTCTGCAAATGTTAGAGTTTTTTTTGGTTTAATGATTTTTTTACCTTTTCTAATTCTGTAAAAAGCAGCTAATGCAGTTGGAGTTTTTGCAAATATTCTTAAAGCTTTTCTCATGTTTGCTTCTGGTGTAGAGTATGTTGTTTCTTTATCCTCAAGTCCCATTACGCTTACAGCTGTTCTGGCAACATCCATTGGATGGGATTTTTTGGGCATGTGTTTAATTATTTCATATAAATTTTTTGTTAATTCTCTGTTATTTTTTTCTTCTTTTTCGAATTTTCTTAGTTCTATGGTGTTAGGTAAATCTTTATTTAAAATCAAATACGCAACCTCCTCAAACCTACAATATTCACATAAATCCTGTGCAGCATACCCTCTATATGTAAGAGAGTTTATTTCAGGCATTACCTTTGAGACTTCTGTCTCATCTACAACAATACCCAATAATCCTTTTTTTATATCATCATTCATTATTCATGACCCTCTGAACTAAAATTATAAATTTTTTCATCTAATGAATTATATTTTTCATAGTCAACTAATTCATAAAGTCTTTTTCTAGTTTGCATTTTATCAATTATATTATTTTGATGTCCATTTGCATAAATGTCTCTCAATCCATCCTCAACATTTTTCATTGCTAATCTTTGGGTGGTCACTGGATAAATTACAATATTGTAACCTAAATTTTCTAGTTCTTTATAGTTAAGTAATTTAGATTTACCGAATTCGGTCATATTAGCTAATAAATAGCATGATAGTTCTTTTCTAACTTTTTCAAAATCTTTTTCATCATGTAGTGCTTCAGGAAAAATGATTTCAGCACCAGCATTAATATAAGCTTTGCATCGATCAATCATTTTATCAATACCTTCTACAGCTTTTGCATCTGAGCGAGCTATAATTTTAAAATTGTGATCTTTTTTTGCATTAACGCACTCTTTTATTTTTTTTATCATAGCTTCAGTTGGAATAAGTTCTTTGTTTTCAAGATGCCCGCATCTTTTTCTCTCAACTTGATCCTCTAAATGAACTCCAGTTATTCCAAATTCTTCAAAAGTTTCTATTGTTTCTTTACATGATTTAAAACCAGTATCTATATCTACTATTGTTGGCAGATTAGTTACTCTTGATATTAAATAAGATCTAGTGCTAACATCTTGTAAGGTTGTTAAACCAATATCTGGAAAACCTAGATCGTTGGCCATTACACCCCCCGAAACATAAACTGCATCATAACCGATTTCTTCAATTAATTTTGCGGTTAATGGGTTGTATGCCCCTGGTACTCTTAATATTTTATTTAATTTTAATTTTTTATCAAAATCTATTCTTTTTTGACTGGGTTCTTTTTCAACAAAATGCATTAAAAAATTCCTTTTTTTAAATTTCTTTTTAATTTTCTTTTATTAACCACAATATTTAATTTATCAAGTTGCCCAGATTTTAAATATTTCAAATTCTGTACTGTTTTTAAAAAACGGTCACTTTCTTTTTTTTCTAAAATACCATTTGTTAAAGTAATAAATTTATTAATATAATCTTTTCTAACAAATGGTCTAGCTCCATACGGGTGAGCATCAGCTCTATCTAATTCCTCTATTACTTTTTGTCCATTTTTTAATGTTACAATAACTTTTGCACCAAATGACTTATTTTTTGGATTTGGATCATGATATTTCTTTGTCCATTTTTTATCCTCAAATGTTTTTATTGATCTCCAAAGCTTAATTGTACTTTTTCTTTTAGCTCTTGATTTTGTATATGATTTAACATGATGCCAATCACCATCCTCTAACGCCACAGCAAAAATATACATTATAGAATGATCTAAAGTTTCCCTACTAGCATTAGGATCCATTTTTTGAGGATCATTAGCCCCAGTACCAATTACATAATGCGTGTGATGACTAGTAAAAATATCAATTTTTTTTATTATATTTAGATTAGGAATTTTAGTTTTCAGTTTTTTTGCAATATCTATCAATGCTTGTGATTGATATTCTGCAGAATATTCTTTTGTATAAGTTTCTAAAATAGCTTTCTTCCTCTCACCTTTCTTTGGTAAGGGGACTTTATATATTGCTTTTTTACCATCAAGTATTCTTGCTATCACGCTGTCCTCACCTTCATAAATAGGACTTGGAGCTCCTTCACCTCTCATAGCTCTGTCCACTGCTTCTATAGCAAGTTTACCAGCATGAGCAGGAGCGTAAGCCTTCCAACTTGAAATTTCTCCTTTTCTTGATTGTCTTGTAGAAATAGTCGTATGTAAAGATTGTTGTATAGCTTGAAAAATTGTGTCTGTATTTAATTTTAGCATTGTTCCTAATCCAGCAGCCACACTTGGTCCTAGATGGGCAATATGATCAACTTTATGTTTATGTAAGCAAATACCTTTAACTAGATTAACCTGAACTTCGTAAGCAGTAATTATACCTCTTAAAAGATCTAAACCACTTTTTTTATTTTGCTGTGCTACACTTATCAGAGGAGGAATATTATCACCTGGATGACTATAATCTGCAGCTAAAAAAGTATCATGGAAATCTAATTCTCTAACTGCAGTTCCATTTGACCATGCAGCCCACTCACAATCAAATTTTAATTTTGAATTAATACCAAATAGAGTTGCACCATTTTTTCTTAAATGTTTTAACGCCATCTCTCTGGATGAGATGACTGGCTTTCTATTTATAGAAGCAATTGCAACTGATGCATTATCAATTATTCTATTAATAACCATGTCTATAGAATCTTTATTTAGTTTAGCATTATCACTTGCGATTTCAGCTATTTTCCATGCAAGCTGTTTCTTCTTTGGAAGATAAGTTTTTGATGGATACACTTTAACTGTATGTAATAACAAAATAACTCCTAATTTGTAATTTTGTTTTAATAGTTAAAATAAATTAATCAATATTAAAGATATTCAGATACTATTTTCTCAATACCCACAAAGTCTTTAATTATGTGATTATGATAAATTTCTTCTGATCTTTTTTCTGTATATCCATATTTTAATAAAATTATTGGAATTTGAGCAGCCTTAGCAGCATTAGCATCTGTCTCGCTGTCACCAATCATAATTGATTTATTTTTATCACCATCTAAGATTTCTATTGTCGTTGTCAAATGTCGAGGATCTGGTTTACAATATTCAAAAGTATTGTATCCTGCAACATATTCAAAATAATCATAAATTCTTATTTTTTTTAAAAGATCAACTGCCAAGTGTTCAGTTTTATTGGTACATACTGCCATAGAAATATTTTCATTTTTACACCAATTTAAAAATTCCTTTACACCATTAATTAATTTACTTTCATGTAAAATATTTTTTCCATAAAAAGATAGAAATTCATCTGTCATTTGATTTTGAATTTTTTCATCAAACCATTTCCATTGCCCATTAGCTTTTGCCATCATAGCCTTTGCACCACTGCCAACAGCATTTTTTAACTCACCTAAAGTTTTAGTTGGATAACCAAATTTTTTCATCACATGATTATGGGCACGTATTAAATCTGGAGCAGTGTCTACCAAAGTACCATCTAAATCAAACAAAACTGTAAATTTTTTATTCATTTTAAAAGTATTTTAAAGAAATAAATTGTGAATTAATCAATACATATTCTTAATGTAAATCAATTATAAATGGAAGTTTTAAATCAAAAAAAACTTAGAGATAAATTTATAAAATCAGGAGTTAAAATGATAGGTCCTGAAACAATTTTTTTTTCAAAAGATACCAAGATTGGAAAAAAAGTAATTATAGAACCTTATGTCGTTATAGGTTCAAAGGTTAAAATTGGTGACAATGTAATAATAAAATCTTTTTCACATTTAGAATCTTGCACGATTGAAAGTAAAGTTGAAATTGGTCCATATGCCAGAATAAGACCTGATACAATTTTAAAAAAAGGATCTAAAGTTGGTAATTTTGTTGAGATTAAAAAAAGTACTTTAGGTAATAATTCTAAAGTAAATCATCTGTCTTATGTTGGAGATGCTATGATTGGAAAATTAGTAAATATAGGTGCAGGTACAATTACTTGTAATTATGATGGAGTTAATAAGAATAAGACAAAAATTAAAGATAATGTATTTATAGGCTCAAACTCTTCTTTAGTAGCTCCGATTACTATCAACAAGGATAGTATTGTTGGTGCCGGGTCAGTAATAACAAAGAGTGTTAAAAAAAGATCTTTAGCATTAACAAGATCGCAACAATTAGAAATTAATAATTACAAAAAAAAGAAAAAATAAATTATGTGTGGGATTATTGGAATTTCAAGCAACAAACCAGTTTCAGCAAATATAATTAATTCTCTTAAAAAATTAGAATATAGAGGTTATGATTCAGCAGGTATAGCTACACTTTCTGATGGCGAAATTTATGAAGTAAAATCAGAGGGCAGAGTTGATAATTTAGAAAATAATTTTGATTTAAAAAATTTGAGAGGAAATATTGGAATTGGTCATGTAAGATGGGCAACTCATGGTATTCCGAATAGTTTAAATGCTCATCCTCATTCCTCCCATAATGTTTCAGTTGTTCATAATGGAATTATTGAAAACTCTACAATATTAAAAAAATATTTAATTAATAAAGGTCACAACTTCAAATCTCAGACAGATACAGAGGTAATCGTTCATTTGATTACAGAACATTTAAAAACTTCAGATCTAGAGGAAGCTATTACAAAAACATTAAAACAACTCCATGGTAGTTTTGCACTTGGAATTGTATTCAAGGATATGCCAAATTTAATTGTTGGCGCTAGAAGAGGGTCACCATTAGCTGTTGGTTATGGGCCAAATGAAAATTATCTAGGATCAGACTCCTATGCTTTGAAATCTATGACAAATAAAATTACTTATCTAGATGATGGTGAATTTTGTGTTGTAAAAAAAGATCAAGTTGTTTTCTTTAATGAGAATGGAAAAAAAGTTAACAAAAAAATATTAGAATTATCATCAGATGAAGCAAATTATGACAAAGGAGATTTTAAACATTTCATGGCAAAAGAAATTGAGGAACAACCAATAACAATTAAAACTGGAATTAAAGAATATGTAGATAATTTAAATAAAGATATAAATATCTTTAATTTTCCATGGAAAACTAAGGAAATTAAATCAATAACTTTAGTGGGATGTGGAACTGCTTATCATTCTTGCTTAATGGCAAAATATTGGTTTGAGGAACTTACAACTTTAGATGTAAATACAGATATAGCATCAGAGTTTAGATACAGAAAAAATAGGTTTAAAAAAGATAATTTGTATATTTTTGTTTCTCAATCAGGTGAAACTGCGGATACTTATGCAGCTTTAGACCTTTGTAACAAAAATAGCATGAAAACTTGTGCTGTTGTTAATGTGATTGAGAGCTCTATAGCAAGAGATTCTAAATTTGTGCTACCCATTCACTGTGGTCCTGAAATAGGAGTTGCTTCAACTAAAGCATTTTTAGGACAAATTCTTGTTTTATATCTATTAGTTTTAAAACTTGGCTCATTAAGAAACGAAATTAAAATTAGAGATTATCAAGAAAAGATCAAAGACTTAAAAGATTTACCAGAATTAATAGAAAAAACATTGTTACACGACAATGATATTCAAGCAATATCTTTAACTTTTAATGAAGCTAAAGGATCTATGTTTTTAGGCAGAGGTTTTTCTTACCCAATAGCTTTAGAAGGTGCTTTAAAATTAAAAGAACTTTCTTATGTACATGCTGAAGGTTATCCAGCAGGTGAAATGAAACATGGACCATTAGCTTTAATTGAGGAAGGTATGCCCGTTGTAGTGTTAGCCCCGAGAGATAATTATTATAAAAAAACTATTTCAAATATGCAGGAAGTTATAGCTAGAGGTGCAAAAGTATTATTAATTACAAACAAAAGTAAAGACGAAGTTGTGTCAGAAAATATTTGGGAAACAATTGAAGTTGAACATACTAACGATGACTTACTTCCATTTCTTCTGACAATACCTCTTCAAAAATTAGCTTATTATTCAGCTCTCAAAAAAGGTTATGATATTGATAAGCCAAGAAATTTGGCTAAATCTGTCACTGTTGAATAAAAATAAAACTCTGCTAAAACACCCTTAAGTTGAATATGAAAATATGGAAAAAAAACAGTTGGAGAAAATATCCTGTTAAACATATTCCAGAGTATCCTAATAAAAAAGAGCTGGATAATGTTTTAGATAAAATTGGAACATTTCCGCCATTAGTTTTTGCTGGTGAAACAAGGCATTTAAAAAATCAATTAGCAGATGTTGTTGATGGAAAAGCCTTTTTGCTTCAAGGTGGAGACTGCGCAGAAAGTTTTGCAGAATTTAATCCTGATAATATAAGAGATACTTTTAAACTAATGTTACAAATGTCATTAGTGTTAACATATTCAGCTTCTTTACCAGTTGTAAAATTGGGAAGAATAGCTGGACAATTTTCTAAACCTAGAAGTGCACCAACAGAAATACAGGATGGGGTAGAATTGCCAAGTTATCTGGGGGATAATATCAATGCAATGGAATTTACCCAAAAAGCAAGAGTTCCAGATCCAAAAAGATTGTTTAAAGCTTATTCACAATCAGCTGCAACACTTAATCTTATTAGGGCTTTCTCAAAAGGGGGATTTGCTGATTTAAATAAAGTACACTTATGGAATTTAGATTATATCAAAAAAAGCCCACAAGCTAAAAAATTTAAAGATCTTGAAGACAAGATCGCTGATGCAATAGCATTTATGAGAGCATGTGGAATTACATCTGATTTTAATAATAGATTATATACAGTGAATTTTTGGACATCACACGAGGCTTTATTATTACCTTTTGAAGAGTCAATGACAAGAACAGACTCAACCACTGGTGAAAATCATGCTACATCTGCGCACTTTGTTTGGATTGGAGATAGAACTAGACAATTAGATGGTGGACATGTTGAGTTTTGTAGGGGAATTGAGAATCCAATAGGTATTAAATGCGGTCCTACATTAAAATCAGAAGATTTAATTAATCTATGTAATAAAATTAATCCAAAAAATGAAAAAGGTAAAATTACTTTAATTTCAAGATTTGGTGCAGATAATGTTTCTAAATATCTACCAAAGTTAGTTAGAGCTGTAAAAAAAGAAGGACTAAATGTTATTTGGTCATGTGATCCTTGTCATGGGAATACCATCAAAGCTGCAACAGGATTTAAAACTAGACCGTTTAATAGTGTTTTAAAGGAAGTTAAGGAAGTTTTTGCTTGTCATCAAAGTGAGGGAAGTTTTGCTGGTGGTCTTCATATTGAGTTGACTGGTCAGGATGTAACTGAATGCATTGGAGGTGCTCAAAAAATATCAGAAAAAGATTTATCTTCTAGATACCACACTCACTGTGATCCAAGACTTAACGGAAACCAGGCTTTGGAGTTAGCTTTTTTAATTTCAGATGAGATTAAAAAGAATAGCTCTTATTCAAAAAATGCAGACAGGGCGGCATCTTAATACATTGTAAAATTATTATTTTTTTATAAAGTTTTTGTATGGAACCATCAAAAAAAGTAATATTTATCTCTAATTGGATCAAGGATTACGTCAACAATATGCCAAAAAAGGCTGAGTCATTGGTTATAGGAATTTCAGGTGGAATTGATTCTTCTGTATCAAGTACATTAAGCGCTATGACTGGTTTAAAAACAATTGTTTTATCAATGCCAATAAAACAAAAATCACATCAACATGATCTGAGTTTGAAGCATCAAGAATGGTTGATTAAAAATTTCAAAAATGTTGAGGCCCATACAATAAATCTTGATGAATTATTTTTAGCATTTAATGCAAGTTTATCTAAATTTGGTAGTGAGCATGGTATGGCTAATTCAAGAGCTAGATTAAGAATGACCACTCTTTATCAGGTGGCTGCAGCTAATAAAGGAATTGTTGTAGGAACAGGTAATAAAGTTGAGGATTTTGGAGTAGGGTTCTACACAAAATATGGTGATGGTGGTGTTGATATTTCACCTATAGCTGATTGTAATAAAACTCAAGTTTGGGAATTAGGAAAAGAGCTCGGAATTTTACAAGAGATTATTGATGCACCTCCAACTGATGGTTTATGGGATGATGGTAGGACTGACGAAGGTCAACTTGGATTAAAATATAATGAACTAGAAGAAGCTATGGAGAACCCAGATTCTCCGAATCGTATTAAATACGAAAATATTAGAAAACAAAATATGCATAAAATGGAGCCAATTCCTGTATGCATAATTCCAAATTAATCAAATAGATTCACAAATCTATAATTTAAGTATATTTCTTCAACTATGAGTTTAGATATTTATTTAACAAATAATCTTACTAATAAAAAA
>CACKIQ010000025.1 GCA_902600245.1 uncultured Pelagibacteraceae bacterium
TTATTTATATATCCAATACCTTTGCATCATTGCTTGAAAAAGTATTAGAGAAATTTCAAATTAGTATTATAAAATATTTAGATGGTCATTACATAAAAAAATTTTTTCAACATGATGACTTGCTTTTATCTGAAATGATCAGCAGGATTAAAGATGGTCACAACGAAAATGAAATAAGATTGATACCTAAAAACAAGGATAATTTTGGTTTTTTTGAGAGGTTTTTTCAATTATTTAGTTAATTCTGTCTTTTCCGGTAACATTTGTTGTTTTTAATATTTGCATACTTCAATTTAAAAGTTCTTTGTGTCTTATTTAACTCAAAAAACAATTAAAAGTGATGCTGCATTTAGGGGGATTTCACTACATAGTGGCCATTTAGTTAATTTGGTTATAAAACCAGCAAAACCAAATTTTGGAATAGTTTTTAAAAGAACTGATTTATTTAGCAATAACTTAGTATACCCAAATTTTTTAAATGTGACTAATACATCTTTAAACACGACTATTGAAAATGAATTTGGAGTAAAGGTTTCAACTATAGAACATTTGATGGGTGCATTATTTGGTTTGGGAATTGATAATGCTCTAATTGAAATTGATAATGACGAAGTACCTATTTTAGATGGATCTGCAAAAAACTTTATTGAAAAAATTATTTCAGTTGGAATTGAGACAAGCAATCAACCTATTAAAATTATTAAAATAAATAATGATTTAAAGTATTCTGAGGGAGAACGATTTATATCTATTAAACCTTCCACTCTCTCTTTAGATATTGATTTTGAATTAAATTATTCTAATCAAGTAATTGGTAATCAAAGAAATAAAGTTAAAGTTTATGAAGATAATTTAACAGATATTTTTAATTCCAGAACTTTCTGTCTATATGAAGATATAGAGAAAATTAAACAAAATGGTCTTGCTAAAGGAGGAAGTTTAGAAAATGCAATTGTAGTAGATCATAATAAAATATTAAATCCTGAGGGACTAAGAAATAAAAAAGAATTTGTTAATCACAAAATTTTAGATTGTATAGGAGATCTTTATACATCGGGTTATAGAATAGTAGCCTCTATAACTTGCTCACGTGGAGGTCATTATTTAACTAATCAATTATTACGAAAAATATTTCAAAATAAAGATAATTTTTCTATTATTGAAATCAAAGAAAAAAGCCTTCCTCATTCTCTGATAAATAAGACACTTTTAAGATCTATTGCTTAATTATAAACATACTTTAATATTGTCTATTAAATCAGTATAAGTTTCTAATGCAATTCACAAAGTTTCTATGTTTAATTTTATTAATGTTAACTTTTATTTCTTGTTCTAAAGAAAATATAAATAAATCTGTAATTAAAGAAAAAGATTTAGAAGCCCAGGTTTTGGAAGCATATAAAGAAGGTTTGGAGTCCTTAAAAGAAGGAGATGCAATTTTTGCATCAAAAAAATTTAATGAGGCGGAAACTTTATTCCCTCAATCAAAATGGGCTCCAAAGGCTTCTTTAATGGCAGCTTATTCCTATTACTCTCAAGATTATTATGAGGACTCTATTTTAGAACTAGAGAGATTTATAAAAGTTTATCCATTTCATGAAAATATAGATTATGCATATTATTTATTTGGCTTATGTTGGTACGAACAAATTATTGATGAAAAAAAAGATCTTCAAACAATCATAAAAGCTAAAGAAAAATTTTCTTATCTTATAACTGAATTTCCAAATACAGAATATGCATTAGATGCAGAATTCAAAATTGACCTTATAAATGATACACTTGCAGCCAAAGAGATGTATGTTGGAAGATATTATTTTAATCAAAAAAAATGGATACCAGCTATAAATAGATTTAGAATTATAATAGACGATTACGAGACAACGATCTATACAGAGGAGGCTTTGCATCGTCTTGTAGAGGTTTATTATACAATTGGTCTTAAAAATGAGGCTAAAAAATATGCTAGTCTTTTAGGCTATAATTATCAATCTTCAAAATGGTATGAAAAATCTTATTCAGTTTTTAATAAACTTTATGATGAAAACAAAAAAAGAATGATAAATAAAGACAAGAAAAAAGACAGATCCATCTTAAAAAAATTTAAATCTCTTTTTAATTGAGATGAATAAAAAAAAAATAGAAGCAGAATATAAAAAAAAAATTAAAAAAATAAATAATTTAAATTTTTTTTATTACGACCAAAGCAATCCATTAGTTACTGATGATGAATATGATAAACTTAAAAATGAAATTTTATTATTAGAAGCAAATAATGATTTTTTAAAATCTGAGATCTCTCCCTCTCAAACAATTGGACACAAACCATCCAAAAATTTTTCAAAAATTACACATAGAGCACCAATGTTATCACTTGCGAATGCGTTTACCAAAGATGATTTAATTAATTTTGAAAAAAAAATATTTAATTTTTTATCTGTGGAGTCAAATTTTAAAATTAATTACAGTGCTGAACCTAAAATTGATGGAATTTCAGCATCATTGATTTATAAAAATGGAGAACTAAAAAAGGGTTTATCTAGAGGTGATGGTAAACAGGGAGAGGATATTACTGAAAATCTTAAGACAATAAAAAATATTCCAAAACGAATTAATTCAAAGGATTTTCCAAAAGATATTGATATTCGTGGAGAAGTTTTTATTCAAAACAGTGACTTTAAAAATTTAAAAGAAAAATTTGCAAATCCTAGAAATGCAGCATCAGGATCTTTACGACAAAAAGATCCAAAGGATACCAAAAAGATTCCCTTAAAATTTATTGCATATACATTTGGTTTTGAAAAAGACTTATGTGTAAATAATCAATTTGATTTCTTAAAAAAGTTAAATCAATGGGGTTTTAAGACGAACCCATTAAATAAATTAATTTCTGGTGTTGATAACTTAATTGAAAATTATAACAAAGTTGAAAAAGATCGAGCAAATCTAAATTTCGATATAGATGGAATAGTTTATAAAATAAATGATTTTGCTCTTCAAAAAAGATTAGGAAATGTTGCAAATGCTCCAAGATGGGCAATCGCACACAAATTTTCTTCAAATAAAGCAATATCTAAAATTTTGGATATTGACATTCAAATCGGACGAACAGGAGCTTTGACACCTGTGGCTAAAATTAAACCAGTTAATATCGGGGGTGTTTTGGTATCGAACGCAACTTTACACAATGAAGAAGAAATTAAAAGAAAAGATATAAGAATTGGTGATACAGTTACTGTTGAAAGAGCAGGTGATGTGATACCACATATCCTGGAAGTTGACTTGAAAAAAAGAATAAAGGATAGCTCTAAATTTATATTTCCAAATAGTTGTCCATTTTGTGGGTCCAAAACAGTAAAAGATTTTAATTTATCAACAAAAAAATTAGATGCCGTAAGAAGATGTTCAAGTCAGGATTATTTTTGTGAAAAAATATCAATTGAAAAGCTGAAGCACTTTGTATCTAAAGAAGCGTTTAATATTGATGGACTTGGAAAAAAAATTATTGAAAATTTTTGGAGACTAAAATTAATCAAGTACCCTCATGACATATTTAGGTTAGATTACGACAAAATTGAAACTTTAGAGGGTTGGGGAAAATTATCAGTTGAAAATTTAAAATATTCAATAAATGAGAAGAAGAAAGTATCATTAGATAAATTTATCTATTCAATGGGAATAAGACATATAGGATTAGAAAATGCAAAATTAATTTCTAAATATTTTGGAACTTTTGTTAATTTTAAAAAATTATCCAAAAAAAAAAATTATGAGGAATTATTAAACATTGATGGGATTGGAGAGACACAGGTCAATTCAATAAGAACTTTTTTTTCTAACAAAATCAATATTAAAATATTAGAAGAATTAGAAAATCTTTTAAATATTACAAATTCTCAAATTGAAAAAAAGAATGGCATATTAAAAAATAAAACCTTTTTAGTAACTGGCAAATTAAAAGAAATTAGTAGAGCTGAAATTAAATCATTGATTGAAGCTAATTCAGGAACTACCGTAAGCAGCGTTTCAAAAAAATTAGATTTTTTAATTATTGGAGAAAAACCAACTAATAGAAAAGTAAATACTGCAAAAGAATTAAATATAAAAATTATTAATCAAGATCAATTTTTAAAAATGTTAAATAAAATTTAGCAGCCATTTTTTCTCGTTTGGTCTTAAATACTTTGATAATTTAGTGTAAACGTCTAAATGGTATTTAAATAAGTAATTTTTTTCAAATTTGGACAGTAAATTAAAATTTATCAAATCTTTCTCGATTGGAGCCATGGTTAAATTTTTGAAAAAAATTTTTTTTTTCTCTTTTTTAACGTAAACCAGGTTTTCAATTCTTATACCAAATTTGTTTTTTTTATAAAAACCTGGTTCATTACTTAAAACCATTCCTTCCTTTAATTTCACAGTATTTATTTTTGATATAGCTTGAGGACCTTCGTGAACATTAAGAAAAAATCCTACTCCATGTCCAGTACCATGAGCGTAATCTAAGTTACTTTCTTGTAAATATTTTCTGGCTCTTTTATCAATTTTTTTTCCAGTATTATCTTTATTAATATTTGTTGTTGCAACCGCAATATGACCTTTTAAAACTTTTGTAAAAATATTCTTAATATTTTGACTCTGATTTGCGAAACAAATCGTTCTAGTAACATCTGTAGTGCCATATTTATATTGTCCACCGGAATCACACAATAAAATTTCATTTTTATTAATTTTCCTGCAATTTTCTTTTTTTGCTCTATAATGAACAATAGCTCCATTTTTTCCAGATCCTGCAATGGTATCAAAGCTAGGATACAAAAAACTTTTATTCTTTTTTCTAAATTTTTCTAATTTTATCGCAGCCTCAACTTCAGTAATTTTTTTTTTATTAATTTTTTTTATCCAATAAATAAATTTTGTCAAAGCGACTCCATCTGTGATATGCGCTTTAATCATATTATTTATTTCAGTTTTATTTTTAATTGATTTAAAAAGATAGGTAGGATCTTCCCTTTTGTTTATTTTAAAAGTTGATTTAATTAAATTTTCAAAATATATTGAGCAAGATTTATCATCAATAATAAAATTTTTTCCTTTAAGATTTACAATTTCTTTTGGCAATTTGTCTATATCTAAAAACTGGTTTTTTTTAATGACTTGTTCCTTTAATAATTTTTTACATTTTTCTATTTTGCTTATTAAAAATATTTTTTCGTTTTTACCTATTATTAATCTAGAATTAGGAACTGGGCTATTTGGGCCATCCTCTCCTCTAATATTTAACAACCAAGCAACATTCTCAGGTGCACTTATAAAAATATAATCTGATTTATTTTTTTTTAGATATTTAGATATTTTATTAATTTTGGATTTAACACTTTCACCTACAACATTTTTATCTAAAGAAAAAAATTTACCAGATAAATTAATTTTTTGTTTCTTGATTTCATCAATAAGATTTTTACTGATTAATTTTATTTTATTATTTTTCAAAAAAAACTTTCTTATTTGTGTATTTGTAAATAATTTTGGGTCAATACCTAATGTTAAGTTTTTAAATAATTTACAATTGACTAATTTTTCAAATGCATAAATTTTAAAATTTTTTCCACACTCGATTTCACTTTGTATAGTGTATCTTCCATCAGTAAAAAGAAGGTTTTTATTCTTAAATATTATTGCTAGTCCAGCTGATCCAGTGAATTTTGAAATGATTTCTAATCTATTAATTTTAGAGTATTCAGTGAAGAAATCGTCATTTTTTGGAACTACATATCCGTCAATTTTATATTTATCAAATTTATTTCTAAGTAATTTAATATATTTACTCACTTTATTCTTCTTTGATATCTTATCCAACCTGGACTTCTTGTAGTTTCTTCAACTTCAAAGTCTTGATTAAACTCAAATTCTTCTTCATTATTTACGCCTTCATCAAAGAAAGAATTTTTTTCTAAGTTCTTATCAGGTAACTCTTCAATAAATCTTGATGCTATACTGTCAATCCAGTCCCCTTGATAAAATCTGTTCATCGAAAATGATATAATAGCTTTTTTTTTAGCTCTAGTGACTCCAACGTAAGCCAAGCGTCTTTCTTCTTCTAGACCATTTTGTCCTTTTTCCTCTATAGATTTTTGATGAGGAAATAATCCTTCTTCCCAACCTGGCAAGAAAACAACGTCAAATTCTAAACCCTTTGCAGCGTGCATAGTCATCATATTAATTTTTTCACCATCCCATTCTTGATCTACAGAAGTTGCTAGAGATACATGCTCTAAAAAACTTTCTAAATTATCAAATTCTTTCATTGCACTTAACAATTCTTTTATATTTTCCAATCTATTTTCATTGTCCACATCTTTTTTATTTTTTAACATTTCAGAATAACCAGATTCATCCAAAACGATTTGTAATAATTTAACATGATTAAATTTTTTTATTAATAAATCATTTCTCCATTTAGTTAGTGAGTTAATAAATAAATTCAGACCAATTTTTGCTTTTGGTTTGATTAAATTTTTTTCAAGCATTTTAATTGATGCTCTTTCTAAATTAATTTTGTTTTCTTTTGAAAATTCATGAATATTTTTTAATGTACTTTCTCCTATAGATCTTTTAGGGTTATTTACAATTCTTTCAAAAGCTAAATCATCTTTTTCTTGATAAATTAACCTCAAATAAGCCACACAATCTTTAATTTCAGATCTCTCATAAAATTTTATTCCACCTAAAATTCTGTAAGGCATGCCAATTTTTAGAAAACGTTCTTCAAATTCTCGGGTTTGGAAAATTGCTCTTACGAGTATCGCAATATTATTATAAGAAATTTTTTTTTCTAAGTTTTTTTCTATTTCATCTGAAATTCCAATTGCTTCATCTTTTCCATTTTTAAAGCAATTTAATTTTACCAAGTCACCTTCATCCATAGTTGTAATTAAAGTTTTTCCAACTCTATTTTGATTGTTAGAAATTAGATTTGATGCCACTGATAATATATTTTGAGAGGATCTATAATTTTGTTCTAATCTAATTACTTTTGTGTTTTTATAAACTTGATCAAATTCCAAAAAATTTTTAATTTCTGCTCCTCTCCAACTATAAATAGATTGGTCATCATCACCGACACAGCAAATATTTTTATTTTTTTCTGATAGTAGGTTAAGCCATTTACTTTGAATAAAATTCGTATCTTGGTACTCATCAACGAGTATATATTTAAAATTTTTAGAATATATTTCTCTGATATCTGAATTGAATTCTAAAATTTTTACTGTATGTAAGATTAGATCTCCAAAGTCACAGGAGTTTAAGTCAGTCAATTTTTGTTGATAAATTTTATAAAGTGGAAGAACTGTTTTTTCATAAAGATCCTTTTTGTTTATTATTACTTCATTAGGATAAAATCCTTTATTTTTCCATCGATCAATAATTGCTAATATAAACCTTGGAGATAACTGTTTAATATCTATATTTTCGGCCTTACAAATATTTTTGATAAGTCTAATTTGATCATCTGTATCAACGATAGTGAAATTAGAATTTAGTTTAGCAGCGGAAGCATGTTTTCTTAATAGTTTTGCACAAATAGAATGGAATGTACCAAGCCAGGAAAGTCCTACAGCGGTAGACCCAAGTATTTTACTAACTCTATTTTGCATTTCTTTAGCAGCTTTATTAGTAAAAGTTACTGCTAAGATTTGATTAGGATATGCTTTTTTTTCTTTAATAATATTAGCTATTCTTGAAGTTAAAACTTTTGTTTTTCCAGACCCAGCTCCTGCCACAATTAGGAGGGGACCATCTAGATGCAGAACAGCTTCTTTTTGTGCATCATTTAAATTTTTTAAATAATCTTTGTTTATCATTTAAAATAATACTTTATAAGCATGTTTAATTGTCATGAGCAAAAAAAATTTTTTTGTAAAATATTTAAAAAACATAACTAGTTTTATTAATAATCTTTTAGAAAAAAATTTAAACAAGTTAAATTTAAGAAATTTTAGTTTTTTAATTAAAAATAATAGAGTTATCATAACTTTTGTCGCACTTTTTGTAGTTTTCATAACCTATTTATTGTTACCTAATTTATATAATCAAAATGACATTTCAAAAGCACTAAAAAATAAACTTCAAGAAAAATTTGATTTAAATTTCAAATTTTCACAAAAAATAAAATACAATTTTTTACCAAGACCACATTTTACTACAACTGACTCGATAATTTATAAAAATCAAAAAGAAATTTCAAAAATTGGTAAATTAAAAATTTTTGTCTCTTTAGATAATCTTTTCTCATTTAAAAATATTGGAGCAAAAAAATTGAT
>CACKIQ010000026.1 GCA_902600245.1 uncultured Pelagibacteraceae bacterium
CTTTATCTTCACCATAAGTCTTTAAATCTAATTTAGGCTGACCTGCTGGTTTAATTTTATTTTCCTCTAGCGCTTTAGTCGAAGTTTCTTTTAAAACTTTGTCTAAAACTTCTCCAAAAACAGCCTTGCCAAATTGTCTTTTTAAAATTTCCTTTGGAACTTTGCCTGGTCTAAATCCTTTTAGATTTACACTACCTTTTATTTCCTCATATTTTTCATCCATATAAGAGTTCATTGTCTCTTTATCGATAAAAACTTTAAGGTCTTTATTTAATCCTTTTTTATTTTCTACTGTAACTTTCATAACATTTTAATGGTAGGGCGAAAAGGACTCGAACCTTCACATGTTGCCATATTGGTTCCTAAGACCAACGCGTCTACCAATTCCGCCATCGCCCCACAAATTACGAGGTTTTATATATTATTGAAACTATTTGTCCAATGACAATTGTTAAAAAATTATCTATTTATCTTATAATATTTATACTAATTTATAAAAAATGATTATATCACCTTGCATAAGCATTTGTAAAACTGATCCATCAACAGGCTATTGTTATGGTTGTGGAAGAAGTAATGAGGAAAAAAGACTTTGGAAGCTTGAAGAAACAACTGATGATTGGAAAAAAGAAAATATAATAAAAATTGAAAAAAGGCTTTCTGGTTGGCAGCTTGAAAGTTTTAAGGAATCTTATTCTTATAAAATCAAAAATGGTATGTCTCTTTTCAAGAAAAATTTAATCAAAGAGTAATATGAAATATGAGTAAAGTTAAAATTGTAAGTATTATCTATGCTATTGGTATAATTATTGGCGCTTTGTTCTTTGATATCTGGGGAGCAAATACAACAGCTTTAAAAACATTATCTGTATTTGCTTGGACAGTAATATTTATTATAGCTTTATTTTTTGTAGATAAAAATGAAAGAAAATAAGTTTTTATTATTTTTTTTATCATTTTTTTTTTTATCCTTTAATTTACATTCAGAAATTATTGTTCTTAGTAAATGTGATGACAAAGAGGACGTTTTTTTAAAAAATGAATATATTCTAAATCTTAATGAATTAATTATGACAAGAAATTATATTTATAGTGAAAAAACTTATCAAAAATATAAGATCACCGATTTAAGTGTTAAAAAGAAAAACTCCTATGTGAGAAATATTTATGAAGAAGATGGAAAAATACTTACATTAAAACATGGATATCCTCAGTTTTATACTCAAATTTTATTTGAAAAAGGTAAACCAGATATATTTGTTAAGGCTGTTTTGAATGATGTCGAAAGTTTTTCTAAAATCTCTACTTGTAAAAAAATAGAGAAATTTGATCTAGAAAGTTAGTTTTTATTTTTTTTTTCTTCTTTGTTTTTATTAATAAATTTTTTCTTAAGTTCAAATCTGCTATTTGTAATATTTGAACGATGCTTTGCGTATGCTTGTTTTTGCGCTTGTCTCATTGCTCTTTTAGATGACATAATAATTTGTTTTAATATTCAATTTCTAAAGTATCAATGACTTTTAAACTTTTATCCGATAAAACAATCTCTCCAGACGATGATGCGTAATTTAAAATTTCAGAAATCACCACATAATGTGTAACAAAAACTAAATTTTGATCTTTATCCCAATTACTAATAAATTTATCAAAATCAATAATTTGCTTTTTTCTATTATTGGCAAATTTTGCACTAAAAAATGAGTTTAGAAAATTTTTTGTTTCATATTCTTTAAAAGCAATAGATGCTGTTTCTTTACATCGACACCATTCACTAGAATAAACTTTTTCAATTAAAATTTTATTTTTCTTAAAAAAATTACCAATTTTCTGTGATTGAACTCTACCACTATCACTTAAATTTCTTTGAGTTGTACAATCGTTAATATCAAAATTATCTGGATCGCCACCTCCAGGGGCATAAGCATGTCTTATGAAAATTAATTTTCCACCCTTTTGCAATTCATCAATAAAAATTTTTTTTGAATCTGCTTTAACTGAGGGATTAATGCATATAAATATTATGACTAAATAATTAAAAATTTTCATTTATGAATATTAAAATAGATAGTTTAAATAAAACAATTCTCAAATGTAAAAAATGTCCAAGGCTTGTTAATTTTGTAAAAAAAATTTCAACAGAAAAAAGAAAACAAAATATAAATGAAACCTACTGGGGAAAACCAGTTACAGGTTTTGGCGAAATTGATGCCAAAATTTTAATAATTGGATTAGCCCCGGCAGCCCATGGGGGTACACGAACAGGAAGAGCGTTCACAGGAGATAAATCTGGAGATTTTTTATTTAAATGTTTATTTAAAGCTAAAATTTCAAACCAACCAAATTCAGAAAATTTAAATGATGGTCTTAAATTGAAATCAACATATATAACTAATATTTTGAAATGTGTTCCTCCAGAAGACAAACCTAAAATAGAAGAGCTTAATAATTGTTCAAAATACTTTGATAGCGAGATTTATAATTTAAAAAAATTAAAAACTATTATTGCATTAGGAAAGGTAGCATTTGATAATTGTGTTAAATTTTATAAAAAAAAATACAATCTAAAAGAACAGATAAAATTTATTCACGGAAAATCATATTTACTGCCAGGAAATATTAAAATAATTGCCTGTTATCACCCTAGCCCCAGAAATGTAAATACAAAGCTAATATCTGAAAAAATGATTATAGATTTATTTAAAAAAGTCAGAAAAATATCTATAAACTAGAAGTGTAAGGTTTAAAGTCTGATAAAATTTTTTCTGGAATTTTTACTGGTTTGAATTTTTCATTTATAAATACTAGATGAATTTTAGCCTCTACGATCAGATCCTCATTTTTAAATATTGATTGATTCATTAAAAAAGAAGTTTTTGAAGTAGATTCAATAAAAGATTTAATTTGCAAATTATCTTCTAAATATGCAGATTTTTTATATTCAATATTGCATGATTTAACTATTATAAGAGCATCAAAATCATTTTTTATTTTTGTATTACTTAATCCAATAGTTGATAATGCTTCAGTTCTTGCTCTTTCTAAAAATTTTAAATAGTTTGCATAGTACACGACACCACCAGCGTCTGTGTCCTCATAATACACTTTAACATTATGAGTAAAATTTTTATGCATAAATTAATAATATCAAATAAATAAAAATTTAATAGAAACTAAGATATAATATCTCAGATGAAAATTTATATAATTTGGTTAATCGGAGTAATTTTATGGAACTTTGGATTTCCAAATGCAATTCCAATTGCTGATGTTATCGCAGCTATTTTATTGTCGTTTTTAAGTATTGGATTAAAAAAGTATCTAAAATATTAATTAATCTGCTGAAAAATAAATATTCTGAAAATAAGAAACTGATTTCATTTTAGAATTATCAGTATCAGCCATTATAGCTAAGCCATCTAATTCATTCACATCTAAATCATGAAATTTTTTAAAATCTTCCTTAACATTGGCTTTCACTGTTACCCAAACATTCAGATTATCTTTTGTAGTTGCTAATACATTATCTATTGATTTTTTTGTATAAGGGCTTGGCCAACTCTGGCCAACTACACTATTGCTTGAAAAAACGTAATTAATTGCTCTATTTGAAAGTGGTGTTGCTCCTGTTTTTTTTACAGCAAAGACTCTAGCTGCAAAATCATGACCTTTTTTTGAATTCTCATTTATGCCTTGCAAATCTTTCTCAATTTTCCAGGTAATATTAATAAAAGGTGTTTTATTTAAATCGATTTTAACCTCTTTTCCAAGGCCAGAAGCAGCGTTATCAGCTACGGCTTTTAAAAAATTACCATTCTCATTTGATCCAACAGTATAAACTGTTTTATTATCTGCTCCTCTAACCTTACGAACATCGAGTTCTGAAAGCTCTTGCTCTGTAAATTTAAAAATATTCACATTTTCAGCCAGTGCAGATTTAAGAAAAATTAATGATGTAATAAAAATATAAAAAAATTTAAACATGATCTTCTTATAGATAAATTATTTATAAATTCAATATTCAGTCACAATTTAAACACTCTAAATACAAGATTGATTGCTAAAAAATAATATGAAAATAATTTCTGTTTTTATACTTCTTATCTATTGGTCAATAATGATCACAGCCCCTGTTATGGGTAAAAATTCTATTAAAAATCAAATTAAAGATCTAAAAATAGTTTCAAATTTTTGAGACTAATATGTGGATCTACCACCACTGATATCAAATACCGCAGCTGTAGAAAAAGTGTTTTCTTGTGAAGAAAGCCAGCAAACTAATGAGGTAAACTCATGTATTTCAAGAAACCTTCCTCTTGGCACCTTTGACAGCATTCTTTGTACATGCTCTTTACTCATTTGATTTAAAATTCTAGTTTTAGCACCTGCTGGGGTGACAGCGTTTACAGCTATATCTTTGTCAGCTAATTCTTTACCCAAAGCTTTAGTTAACCCAATTGCGCCAGCTTTTCCTGAGCTATACGCGCTTGCGTTTGCATTGCCATCTTTACCTGCAACGGAAGCTACATTAACAATTCTTCCATAGTTGTTTTTAATCATATTTGGGACAATTGCTCGGCAGCAGTTGAAAGTACCCATTAAATTTATTTGGACTATTTTATTCCATATATCGACATCATACTCCCATAAAGGACCTGTAGGACCCGTTATACCAGCATTATTAATTAAAATATCTATATTTGATTTTGAGGTTATGTCTGCAACGTTTTTCTCTACATCTTGATAATTTGATATATCAACTACACTGTAAAATAAGTTAGGGTTTTTTACTTCATCAACTGCTGTTTTAAGAAGCTTTTCATCGATATCCCATATAAATACTTTAGCACCTGAGTCTAAAAATCTTTTTGCAACATCTAAACCAAACCCTTGAGCTCCACCAGTAACTACAGCTGTTCTATTTTTAAAATCAAATGTGTGCATTAAATTTATTTTTTTGCTAACAAGTAGTATGTTATCCAGGCAACAAATGCACCTATTATCCAAGCATAAGATTGTAAAAACATTAAATTAGTATTCCAAATTGTAGAACCTGAAAAAATAAATCCCAATATTAAAGAATAAACGCCTTTTATATGCCAACCACCTGAATAATAATAAGCGCTCTCTTTGTCTATAGAATATAGATCTTTATTGCTTAATTCTTGATTTTTAATTAAATAATAATCAGCTACAATCACTCCAAATAAAGGACCAAAAAAAGCACCAAAGGTATCAACGAAGGACAAAATTCCTATTTGGCTAAATACAGTTAGCCAGAATATTGCAATCAATAATCCTATAAATGTAATTAAATAACTCACACTTTTAAAGTCTAATTTTGAAGGAGCTAGATTTATTAAAGAGTATTGAGATGGTATGAAATTAGCAATTAAATTTGTTGAAGCTGAAGCAATTATAATAAAAAATAAAACTACTATTGTTATTTGTATATTGTCAAACTTCCCAACTATATCTGTAGGATTTGTAAAAATTCTATCTATATCTGAAAATTTTTGATTAAGAAAAACATCAGAACCTGTAACGATAAAAACAGATAAAAAAGAAAAAATAATTAAATTTATAATTAAACTTAAGTTTCCTTTGTTTAATTCTTGCTCATTTTTTACATATCTAGAAAAGTCACCAAAACTAATGATTAAAATTGAAAAATAAGCAAATATTGTTCCAGCAACTGTTAATAAAGGGGCCAAATTATTAACATCAAAAAAATTTTTAAGATTTAAAATTTTTGAAAAAGCTTCGGTAGTTATTTTTACATCACTTAATAAAACAACAAAGAAAAAAATTAGCATACCAGCGTAGACTGTAATCGCTGAAAAATTAATTATTTTTTTATTATACTGCATTCCAACAGAAAAAAACAAAGTCTGTAAAACAATTGTTGTTAATATTGCAAACCAATCAATAATATTTAAGCCAAAATAGAAGATAATAAAAATTTCTTGTTCCAATAAGGAATTATCAATTGAAAAAATTGTTATCCTTATCAGGTAAACTAATATTTTAGATAAAAAATAAGTTTGGATACCAAATAAAAAAATCCCAACCAAACTTCTGATTAATCCAAATAATTTAGCACCATTAAATCCTAATGAAGATCTTAATAACACTACAAACGGTAAACCAAATTTTTGAGAAGGCTTCCCAATTGCATTTGAAAATAAATAAACAAAAAAAGATCCCAATATTACTCCAAAAAATACTACAAATACATTTAAGTTATACATCAAGTAAAGCGAGGAGATTAATGAGAAACCAATTATACTTTGTACATTAGCGCCCCAAAAACAAAAAAGATCTTTCCAATTCCAAGTTTTGTAATTTGGATTAACTGTCACCAAGTCCCAATTTGAAAGAGAATATTTTACTTTTGGCTGATTCACTAAATTTATTTTAAACTAATAAATTCTACTGTCCATATAAGAGAGTTGGCAACCATAAGGCAATTTTAGGAAATATGATAATTAAAATTAAACCTATAATTTGTAAAACCATAAATTGCATCATTCCGTAGTAAATATCTTTTAAATCCCATTCTGGAACTACACCTTTTAAAAAATATGCTGAGAGTGCTACAGGTGGAGATAGCCAGGCGGTCTGGAGATTAACAGCTACAAGTATTGCAAACCAAGTTAAATTAAATCCTAGCGCTTCTACCAATGGCAAAATTATTGGAACTATAATCATAACTATTGGTACCCATTCTAATGGCCAGCCCAGCAAAAATATCATCACCATAATCATTCCTAAGATCAGATATTTATTCATTTCTAAACCTAATAAAAATTCTGTAAGTAAGGTTGGTGTTCCCAATCTAGCAAATACTGCTCCAAAAAAATTTGAAGCAGCAACTAAAACCATAATCAAAGCAGTAATTTCTAGTGTTTTTACTAAAGCTTCTTGAAGTTTTGATAATGTCAATTTTTTATATGCTAATGAAAGTAACAATGCACCCATTGCACCACAACCAGCGGCCTCTGTAGGTGTAGCAAAACCAAATAAAATACTTCCTAATGCTGCAAAAACTAATGCTGCGGGTGGAACTAAACCTAAAAAAAACTCAATCCAAACTTCTTTCATGCTAGCTGCTCGCATTTCTTCTGGAAGAACAGGCCCTAGTTTTGGATTAATCATACATCTGATTGTTGTGTAGCCTGCATATAAACTCGCAAGAAGAATTCCTGGAATAATTGCTGCAGCAAATAAATCTATAACTGGAATTTCCATTATCGGCCCCATAACTACAAGCATGATACTGGGTGGAATTAAAATTCCCAAAGTTCCACCAGCTGTAATTGTACCTGCAGCAAGTTTTACATCGTAATTTGATCTGTTCATTGATTTTGCAGCCATAATTCCCAAGATAGTAACTGAGGCACCAACTATTCCAGTTGCAGCAGCAAAAATAACTGAAACAAACAATACAGCGTAATATAATGAGCCCTTTACTCTTGCCAACATCATCTGAAAGGCTGAAAATAACCTTTCCATTAAACCTGCTTGTTCCATCATAATTCCCATAAAAACAAATAGTGGAACTGCGGCAAGGGTTTGTTCAGTCATAACCATTGAAAATTGGAGCGTCATTAAATAAAAGACTAATTTTCCAAATCCTAGATAACCAAATACAAAACCTAAGAAAATTAAAGTGAAAGAAATTGGAAATCCAACAAAGATTGCAAAAAGCATTACTCCAACTAAAATAAAACCTAAAATAGCTGGATCAATTAATTCTGCTATCATTTATCCTCTCCTGGCCACTCACCCTTCTTAGCTGCCCAGTAGCTTTTAAGTAATTCTGAAAATCCTTGAATAAGTAAAAAT
>CACKIQ010000027.1 GCA_902600245.1 uncultured Pelagibacteraceae bacterium
TAAAAAATCTGCTCTTATATGAACTCCTCTTGAAAGTGCATAACCTGCGCCCAGCATAAAAAGAGCTCCATATAAAAATCTGCTAATATCATAAGCCCATATTGTAGGCGCTAAAAATAATTTTCTAGCAAGTACCTCATAGGTCATAGCAAAAATAAGTGGCATTAATATCCAACAGACTACACTACCAACCCATTTGCTAAATTTGTCTATGTTAATTATAGACATTGCCATCCAAGATGGCATATCTTCTGGCATTTTTCCAGAACCACCTCGCCTTTCAGCAATCATTTCATCTGAAATATCTAATTTACTCGGTTCTTCAGCCATAAAAATACTTATTAAAAAAATTAGAGCGGACTTGTTAGTCCGCTCTAATGTTCTATTTATTTATTGGATTACTTTAATGTTGCTGCGTGAGCCATTCCTAGCTTCGCATTCGACATTTGAGCACCACTCCAGAAAGGAACTGCTTTATCAGCAAATACTTTCATTGAGTCATAAACTTCTTTGAAAAATGCATTTTTTTCTGCATTTTTATTCAAAGTTGCTTTAGCAGCTGCCATATATTCAGTGAAGTAGTCAGATGGAGTATCTTCTAAAATCACCCCATGTTTTGTTGTAAGTTCTTGTAAAGCTTCACCATTTGATAAAATTCTATAACTTAAAGATTTTATCAATGACGCATCAGCCGCAACTTCAAGTGACTTCTTTTCGTGTGCTGTCATAGCATTATAAGTTTTTCCAGTAATATAAAAATCAGCATTTACGACCACTTGGTGCAAACCTTGTAAGTAATAGTGCTTTAATACTTTTTGGAAACCAAACGTTAAGTCTGGTTTTGGACAACACCATTCAGCAGCATCAATAGTTCCTGCTTCTAAAGCTGGTAGAATGTCTCCACCACCCATAGCAACAGATGCTATACCGATGTCTTTATAAGTTTGTCCTGGAATTCCTGGAGGAGTTCTGAACTTATATTTTCTAAAGTCAGCCATATCTTTAATTGGTTTTGGAAACCAACCTAAAGCCTCTGGTCCAACAGGTTGAAGCATAAATCCTTTAATATCTCTTCCCATTTCTTTCCATAATTGATCATAAAGCGCTTTTCCACCACCATATTGGAACCAAGATAAAAACGCTAAATTATCTATACCTATTCCACCACCAGCTACTGGAGAACCAAATAGCATTGCAGCAGGATGTTCACCTGACCAATAGTGAGTCCATGCAAATCCGCAGTCAATCAAACCTTTATCAACAGCATCTAGAGTCTCTTTAACTCCAACGACTGCTCCAGCAGGTAAGATTTCGAATTTTAAAGATCCACCAGTTAATTCAGTTACTGTATCAGTAAAGTCCTTTAACATCTTAACTTCATCAGCTTTAGTGTTAAGAACTGTCTGACATTTTAGTGTTTTTGCAGCATTAGCGTTTGAAATAAATCCAAATACTATTGCAACTGCAAATAACATTGAAATGATTTTTTTCATGTTGTTTTTCCCTCTCTATATTTTTAAAAAGGAAAGCTTGTCAAAGAATGAAATCTAAAACAAGTGTAAATATTGGATTATTTTAATTTTTTTGTGTACAGAAATGTTACAAATAAAATAATTTTAATTTATAAAAGTACTAATTAATGGAGAATTTTGATTATATAATTATTGGTGCTGGTTCGGCAGGATGTGTTCTTGCTAACCGAATTTCATCTATTCCTAGGAATAGAGTCTTGCTTTTAGAGGCTGGAGGTAAAGATACTAATCCATGGATACATATTCCTGGAGGATATTTTAAAACAATGCACAATCCTGATACTGATTGGTGTTTCAATACAGAGGAAGAGCCTTTTTGTAATAATAGAAAAATGACTTACCCTAGAGGAAAAACTCTTGGGGGAAGTTCCTCTATAAATGGAATGCTTTATATCAGAGGCCAATCAAATGATTATAATTATTGGAGACAATTAGGTAATGTTGGTTGGTCATGGGATGATGTACTTCCTTATTTTAAGAAGTCAGAGGATTTTCAGTTTGGTGAGAGTGAATTTCACGGATCTGGTGGACCTATAAAAGTTGAAAAAATTCGATCTACTTTTAAAGTTTTAGATTTATTTTTAGAAGCAGCAGAAGAATTTGGATATAAAAAAACCAATGATTTTAACAACGGCAATAACGAAGGAATGGGATATTTTCCTTTAACAGTTAAAAATGGTTTTAGATGTAGCACTGCAGTTGGATACTTAAACCCTGTTAAGAATAGAAGTAATTTAAAGATTATTACTAAAGCTCATATCAAAAATATTGAATTTGAAAATAAAGTTGCCAAAAAAGTTAATTTTTGGACTGGTAACAAGTTAAATACTGTCGAAGCAAATGGTGAAATTATTTTAAGTGCTGGTACAATTGGTTCCCCACATATTCTTCAAGCCTCAGGTTTAGGCCCTGCAGAATTATTAAAAAAAAACGGTATTCAAGTATTAATGGATCATAAAAGTATAGGACAAAACCTGACTGACCATCTAATGTTAAGACCTGTTTATAAAATTAAAAATTTAGAAACATTAAATGATATTTACTACAGCTTTACAAAAAAAATATTTACAGGATTAAAATTTTTCTTAACTCGAACAGGTCCACTTACTGTTGGTGCAAGTTATTTGTGTGGTTTCATAAAAAGTGATCCACATTTAGAAACACCTAATTTACAATTTCATGTTTCACCTGCTAGTACAGATTTTTTAGGTAAATCATCCCTACATAAATTTCCTGCATTTACACCAACTATTACCAATGTAAGACCAACGAGCAGAGGATGTATTGAATTAAAATCTGTTGATACAAGAATTCCTCCAAAAATTAAAATGAATTATCTATCTACTGATGAAGATAGAGAGATAGCAGGTAAGTCACTTAAAATAGTTAGAAAAATAGTAATGGAGTCTAAAGCTTATAAAAATTATGAACCAGAGGAATTAAGACCAGGTATAAATATTACTGATATCGAACAGCTTGCCGTTGAAGCAGGAAAATATGCAAATACAATTTTTCATCCTGTCAGTACATGTAGAATGGGAAAAGATGATAACGCTGTTGTGTCTGATCAATTAAAAGTTCATGGAATTAAAAACCTAAGAGTTATAGACGCATCTGTAATGCCACATATTACTTCTGGAAATACTAATGCACCAACAATTATGATTGCAGAAAAAGGTGCGGACATGATACTACGACAATAATGTTTGCAGAATTTTTTTCACCAGAGCAAATAGCAATATTAACACAGATTATTTTAATTGATCTAGTCTTGGCTGGGGACAATGCAATAATAATTGGAATGGTTGCATCTAAATTTCCACCAGAGCAAAGAAAAAAAGTTATTTTCTGGGGAATTGGTGGCGCAGTTATTTTAAGGATTATTTTAACATTACTTACAGCATATCTTTTACAAATTACAGGTTTAAGATTATTAGGAGGATTACTGCTTCTATATATTGTTTACAAACTTTATGTGGATGTAATCAAAGGTTCGGAGGCTGAAGAAAATATCAAAGTAGATAACTCTAGTTTTTTAAAAGCAATTTGGACAGTTTTATTGGCTGATTTTACAATGAGTTTAGATAACGTCTTAGGTGTAGCAGGAGCAGCTGGTGAACATTATGGACTTCTTGTTTTTGGATTGATTTTATCAATTGTTTTAATGGCAACTGCAGCAACACTTATTTCTGGATGGATTAAAAAATATAAATGGATTGCTTGGTTAGGTTTGTTAGCGATATTAATTGTAGCCGTTGAGTTGATTTACACAGATATTAAAATATTATTCTTTTGATGTTTTTACAAAAAATAAATCTTAAAAATAAATATGCTTTAGTAACTGGTGCAGGAAAGGGATTAGGAAGGGCTTGCTCAATAGCTTTAGCTGAGGCAGGTGCAACGGTTATAGCATTAAGTAGAACATCCTCGGATCTTAATAAATTAGAAAAAGATATTAAAAAGGTTAAAGGAAAAATTATTAAGGTTTCGTGTGACGTAATGAATTATGAAGATTTAAAACATAAATTAGAAAAAATTAAAATTATCGATATTTTAGTAAATAATGCTGGAACAAATTTCCCAGAACCATTTGAAAAAATAAAACAAAAAAGTATGAATTACCTTGTAGATTTAAATCTTAAAGCAGCCTTTAACGTAGCACAACTTGTGGTAAAAAAAATGCTTAAAAATAAAAAAAGACCTGGGTCTATAATAAATATGTCATCACAGCTAGGACATGTGGGTATGAGTGGTAGAAATGTATACAACATGACAAAATTTGGCATTGAAGGACTTACAAAAGGGATGGGTGTTGAATTAGCAAAGAAAAATATCAGAGTAAATTCTGTTGCACCCACTTTTGTTGAAACGCCAATGGTTAAAAAATTTTTTAAGGATAAAAAATTTAAAAAATTAGCTTTAGGAAATATCCCTATGGGAAAAGCAGCTACTGAAAGTGATGTTGCAACAACAGTTTGCTTTTTAGCATCTTCAGCGTCTTCAATGATAACTGGAACTTCGATAATTATAGATGGTGGATGGACAGCTCAATAATTTACAAACTTTTTCTAATTTTTTTAATTTTAATTTCACCAGTAAAAGCTATTGAGTTTCAAGGTAAATTTTTACAAGGTCATTTTATATTGGGTAAAACTGATTCTAAAGCTAAAATTATAGTTGGAAAAAAAGAAGTTAAGGTATCAAAAGATGGTTTTTTTGTTTTTGGAATAGATCGAGATCAAAAATACGACATAACATTTACAAAAATTATTAATGGAAAAAAATTAATAACTACAAAAAAAGTTTTAAAGAGAAAATATAATATACAACGAATAGATGGTTTGGCAGAAAGTAAAGTCACCCCACCCGAGTCTGTTTATAAAAGAATTAAAAAAGAAAATAATGCAATTGGAGAAGCAAGAGCTATAAATTCTGATCTGCAATTTTTTAAAGAAAAATTTATAATGCCAGTTGAAGGTATAATCAGCGGTGTTTATGGCAGTCAAAGAATTTTAAATGGAAAACCCAGATGGCCTCACTATGGAATTGATATTGCGGCTAAACAAGGAACGATGATTAAATCATCTGGTTCGGGTGTAGTTACTATGGCTGAAGATGATTTATATTATACAGGAGGAACAATTATAATGGATCATGGTCATGGAATATCAACAATATATTCTCATTTAGAAAATGTATTAGTCTCAGTTGGTGATCAGATAAATCAAGGGGACATAATTGGAACTGTAGGATCTACAGGAAGATCAACTGGACCTCACTTAGATTTTAGAATTAATTGGTTTCAAACCAGGTTAGATCCAATGTCAATTTTAAATTAATGAAATTATAATATTTCCTTAAAATTTTTATATTAATCATTTGTTAATATTATTTATTATTTTCATAAAAAATATTATTTTTTCACAGTAATAATAAAATACTTATAACTTAACTTTATTTAAAATAATTTGTTAATTTATCTGCTATTTTTTTATGTCCTAAATAATTTGGATGATCATCAATTATAAAAAATTCAGATTTATCTAATTTAATTAAAACATATTCTAGTTTTTCACTCTTATTTGGAAAATTTAAAACTTTTTGCCATGGTTGAACTATTAAGATTATAATGATTCTTTTTTCTTGAATATTTAAATTTTCCTTTAAGACTTTTTCAAGATATTTTTGATCAATCTTAAAGTCTATCAATTCTAAATTTTTTTCTCTAAAAACTTTGTCAATAATATCAGAAAAGAATAAACGAAGTGAACTTTTAAAAGTTCCTAAAATTACTTGTATATTATTTTTTTTTAATTTTTGATTCTCAAAAATTTTGTCAAAATCCTCTTTAGAATAAATTTTATTTACATCTAATTCTTTATTTTCACCAAGATCATTAGGGTGATATTGAATTATTATATCTTTACTTTTTTCATAGTAAGGACTCATTTTTAATCTTTTAATTTCTCTTACTGTGCCATAACTAGAAACTGCTAAGTTATAAACATTTTTGTTTATTTTTTTTTCTAAATGATGAGAGAATGTTTCATCGTCATTCACGCCCCATCCCATAGCAACTGAATCTCCCAGCACCAAAATATAATCATTTAAATTAATTTCTTTATTGGTTTCACCACTGCTACGCTTAAAATTATCAAATTTTAATTTAGTTTTAAATTCTGGATTATTAAATATGCACTCTCCTGATTTTGGTTTGTACAATAAATTCTTATCAAATGAAGTACAATTATTATTGTATTGCCAAATATTTCTATAGCCCTCAAAGTAAATTTTTTTTTGTATACTTTTTATCCAAAACCAATCGTATGTCTTACCATTTATTAAAGATATGTAACTAAAGAAAAAAACTACTGCAGTAATAAAAAAATAATAAATAAAAATAAAAAAAAAATAATAAAAAATTTTTTTAATATTAATCAAGCTCAAACTCTCTTTTATAATCTTTTTTTAAATTCGAGTTTTGTTTTTTTTTATCAAGAATACAATTCCCAATAACAAGATAATCTAATTCAGTTCCCATTAAACAATTAAATGCATCTGTAGGTGTATTTACAATCGGTTCTCCTCTTACGTTAAAAGAGGTATTGACTAGCACTGGGCAACCTGTTTTTTCTTTAAACTTAACAATTAAATCATAATATTTTTTGTTATTATCTTTAGTTACAGTTTGAATTCTAGCAGAATAATCAACATGAGTAACCGCTGGTATTTCAGACCTTTTAATATTTAACTTTTCAATTCCAAATAAATTTTTTTGCTCATCAGTCATTTCAATTTTCTTATTTAAATTTATATCAGCAACTAAAAGCATGTATGGACTTTCTACATCCAAATCAAACCAATCGGACAGATCTTCTTTTAAGATAGATGGGGCAAATGGTCTAAAACTTTCTCTATATTTAACTTTTAAGTTTAAATTTTTTTGCATTTTATCTGATCTAGGATCGCCAATGATAGATCTAGCACCTAATGCTCTTGGACCAAACTCCATCCTTCCTTGAAACCAACCTATAGCTTTTTCATTTGATAGAAATTCAGAAGTTTTTTCTATCAAAGTCTCGTATTCTAAAGTTTCAAAATTTGCGCCAACACCCTTTAACTCGTTTTCTATTTCATCCTGGCTAAACTCAGTTCCTAAGTAAGAGCCTTTCATATCATCTTGTGGATTCACTGATCTTTCATTTTGATTTTCTAAATACCAAAGTGCTAAAGCTGCACCTAATGAACCACCAGCATCACCAGCTGCTGGCTGAATCCAAATATTGTCAAAAATTCTCTCTTTAAGAATTTTTCCATTTGCTACACAATTAAGCGCAACACCACCAGCTAAACAAAGGTTTTTAATTTTATATTGTTCACGAATACCTTTTGCTAATTTTATCATTATTTCTTCTGTAACTTTTTGAATAGATGCTGCAATATCCATATGAAATTGGGTTATTTTTTCATCTTTAGGGTTACGTGCTTTGTGATTAAATAAATTTGTAAATTTATCATTGGTCATCGTAAGTCCAGTGGCGTAATTAAAATATTTTTGGTCCAATCTAAAAGTACCATCATCTTTAATATCTATTAACTTTTTAATCTTATCCTCATATATAGGATTTCCATATGGTGCTAGACCCATAAGTTTATACTCTCCACTGTTTACTTTAAACCCTGTATAGTAAGTAAATGCTGAATAAAGTAGACCTAG
>CACKIQ010000028.1 GCA_902600245.1 uncultured Pelagibacteraceae bacterium
AAATAGATAAAAACAAAATTGATTTTGTAATAGTAAACGGTGAAAATGCTGCAGTTCAAGGTGTGGGGTTAACTAAAGAAATATGTAAGGATTTTTTTAATTGTGGAGTTGATGTTATCACAACTGGCAATCATGTTTGGGATCAAAAAGAAATAATGGAATTTATTGATAAAGAAGAAAGATTATTAAGACCTAAAAATTTGTTTGAGCCTGCGCCAGGAAAAGGTTTTCAGATTTATAACATAAAGAATAATGTTAAAATTGGAGTGCTTAATTTGATGGGCAATGTTTTTATGAAAAAGTGTGAAGATGTTTTTGAAGCTTCTCAAAAATTTTTAAAAGAAAATGAAATGAATAAGGATTTTGATTTACTTGTAGTTGATATCCATGGTGAAATTACTAGCGAAAAAAATGCTCTAGGACATTTATTTGATGGAAAGGCAACTCTCGTGGTAGGAACACATACTCATATTCCAACTAATGATGCTAGAATACTTAATAATGGCACTGGATATCAAACTGATGCAGGCATGTGCGGGGATTATGATTCAGTGATTGGAATGAATAAAGAAAATTCTTTAAATAGATTTTTAAAAAAGAATTCAGTGAAACACTTTCCTGCTACTGGAGATGCTACTTTATGTGGTGTTATAGTAGATTGTGATATAGAAACAGGTTTAGCAATAAACATCAAAAGCTATGTATACGGCGATCAATTAAAAAATATTTAAAGTTCATGGCAGGACATTCACATTGGGCAGGAATAAAACATAAAAAGGGTAAAGCTGATAAACAAAGATCAAAGATATTTTCAAAAATATCTAAAGAAATTACTGTTGCAGCAAAACTTGGCGACAAAGATCCAGCAATGAATCCTAGACTAAGATCTGCAGTACAGGCTGCTAGGTCTGCAAATATGCCTAAAGATAATATTGAAAGAGCAATTGATAAATCTTCTTCAGCTACAGGAGCAAATTTTGAAAATTTAAGATATGAGGGATTTGGACCAGAAAATATTGCTGTCATAGTTGAAACTTTAACAGATAACAAAAATAGGACTGCATCAAATATTAGAACTATTTTTCAGAAAAGTGGTGGGAGTTTAGGAACTCAAGGTTCTGCCTCTCATAATTTTCAACAACTAGGTATAATCAAAATTGATAAAAAAGAGATATCTGATGAAAAAATTTTTGATTTAGCTATTGAGTCTGGAGCTGAAGAATGTTTCTCTTATGATGATTATCATGAAGTTCAGTGTCAAATGAGTGAGATATATAATGTTAAAAAAAATCTTGAGAAAATTATTTTAAATTTTATTTCTACAGAGATTGAATGGATCCCATTCAACAGTATTGAATTAAAAAAAGATAATAAAGACAGTGTAATAAATTTTCTAGAAACTCTTGAGGAAGATGACGATGTTCAAAGAGTTTATTCAAACGTTAATTTAGGTGGTATTTGATGTTGATTATTGGAATTGATCCAGGAATTTCAGGCTCAATCTGTTTTTTTGAAAATGGTGTAATAAAAGATGTAATTGAGATGCCAACTATGACAGATGGTAAGAAAAATAAGAGACAAGTAAATGGTGCTCAAATATTTAATGAAATTAGTGAAAGGATAAACAAGTTTGATAAAAAAAATATAAAGGTTGTAATAGAACAAGTTTCTGCAATGCCTGGACAAGGAGTTACAAGTATGTTTAATTTTGGTCAATCTTTTGGTATTTTAAAAGGAATATGCAGCGCAATGCATTTATCTGTTTATTATGTTAGGCCTGCTAAGTGGAAAAAATATTTTAACCTTATTAAATCAGAAAAAGATGCGAGCAGAACAAGGGCTATTGAAATTTTTCCATATTTTTCATCACAATTGTCAAAAAAGAAAGATAATAACAAGGCAGACGCCATTCTAATAGCTAGTTTTTTCTTCGAAACTTATCAAAAAGAAGAATAATCAATTTAAATTAATAGACAAAATCATGACACATTTACGTGTGATGAGTAAGCATGGAAGCAGATATAGCAGCAAAAGCAGTTGAACTAGGAACAAATACTGATTTTTCATTATTCAGTTTATTTTTTAGAGCGGACATAATTGTTAAGTCTGTAATGATAATATTAATATTGTGCTCAATATATTCTTGGGCTGTAATTATTGAAAAGTATCGTTTATTTAAAAAAATAACTAAATCTTCAGAACAATTTGAAGAAAAATTCTGGAATTCTAAATCTGCTGAAACTTTTTACAATAGTTTGCCTAGTAAACTTGAGGATCCAATGTCACTCGTGTTTCAGGATGCAATGGAAGGATTGCTTAAAAAAAAATCAAGAACTAACATTAGTGAAAGAATGAGTGCATCTTTAGAGTCAGGAATTGAAAAACAAATGACAAAAATTGAAAAAGGTTTTACTTTTTTGGCAACAGTAGGTTCAACAGCACCATTTATTGGATTGTTTGGAACCGTTTGGGGAATTATGAATTCTTTTCAATCTATAGCTATTTCAAGAAATACAAGTCTTGCAATAGTTGCACCAGGAATAGCAGAAGCTTTATTTGCAACCGCACTTGGTTTATTAGCTGCAATACCGGCGGTGGTTGCTTACAACAAATTTAATAATGATGCCAAGAAATATTCAGAAAAATTAGAAAATTTTTCAAAAAGATTTTTAACAATTATATAAATGGCATTTAAATTAAATCGCTCTTCTAAAGAACCAATGAGTGAAATAAATGTTACTCCCTTTGTTGATGTAATGCTTGTTTTGCTAATTATTTTTATGGTTACTGCGCCATTATTGACTGTTGGTGTACAAGTTGACTTACCTGAAAGTTCAGCAGATTCTTTACCTGAGGAAACAGAACCTCTAACACTTTCAATTAATGCTAAAGGAGAAATTTTTATTCAAGAAGCAAAAGTTGAGTACGATAATATTATTGCAAAGGTTTTAGCGGTTTCAAAAAATAGAACCGATACCAGAATTTATGTTAGAGGTGATAAAACTATAAATTATGGAAGAGTTTTAGAAATAATGGGACTGCTATCAGGATCTGGATTTACTAAAGTAGCATTGATTTCAGAACCTTATAAACAAAGGTAATTAAAGTGAATAGAAGTTTAATTATTTCTTCTGTTTTACATGCTATATTAATTTTCATCACAGCTATGAGCTTACCCTTTTTGGCAAAAAACCACTTGATATCCCACCAATTGTATCAGTTGAATTAATTCAAATAGCGGAAAAAACCAACATTCCATTTGCACCTAAGGCCAAAAAAATAATTGAGAAAGTAAAAGAAAAAGATAAAAAACTTGTTTCAGAACAAGCTCCACCAAAAAAAGTAGAAAAAACAAAAACAAAAACTGTTCTGGCTCCAGATCAAAATAAAAAAAAAATAGAAAATGAAACACCTGAAGCAATTCCACTTCCAGACAAAAATTTAAAAAAGGTTAAGGCAAAAGAGGAAAAAAAACAAAATCCTGAAAAAGTAGATAATGAGGTTAAACAGGTATCAGAATTTGAAAAAAAAGATTTGTTTGATCCAAACAATATTGCTGCTTTAATTGATAAATCAAAAGAAGAGAGTGCGGAAGTTTTAAAAACAAATGACGACATTTCTCAAGATCAAGAAAGAAATGTAGAAAATGTAGGTCTTACACTAAGCGAAGAGGATGCTCTTAAGGCACAAATATTTGGATGTTGGAGTATACCATTAGGATTACCATATAATGAAAATCTTTTAGTAAGAATTAAATTAAAATTAAAACCTGATGGAACAGTATCAAAAACAGAAATTTTGGACCACGCAAGAATGAATAAACCAGGACAAGGATTTTATAAAGTGTTAGCGGAAAGTGCTTTAAGAGCTGTAAAGTTATGCCAACCATTAAGAGTTCCAACGACTGGATATGAAAGATGGAAAGAATTACAATTAAATTTTGATGCAAGAGAGATGCTAGAAGGGTAATATAATTATATGATAAAAAAAATTTTAATTTTATTATTTATTTTAATTTCTTTTAACGCAAATGCTTTAATAGAGGTTGATATAACTCGAGGAAATTTAAATCCACTTCCATTAGCAGTTTCTCCCTTATCAATTGATGAAGAATCCAGAAAAAGTTTCAAAAAAATACTTAAAAAAGAAAATATTGGTTCCGAAATATCAAATATTGTTGAGAAAAATTTAAGAACTTCAGGATTATTTAATCCTCTAGACAAAAAAGCTTTTTTACAAGCTCCTGATATTGCAAATTTAAAACCAAGATTTGAAGATTGGAACTTAATTAAAGCTCAAGCACTTATTACTGGCAAAGTAAATTATGTTGAAGATAAGTTAAGAGTTGAGTTTAGATTGTGGGATGTTTTAGCTGCGAAAGAAATGATGGCTTTAGCATTTACTACAGTCCCTAATAACTGGAGAAGAGTAGGACACATTATTTCTGATAAAGTTTATGAGAGACTGACAGGAGAAAAAGGTTATTTTGATACAAGAATAATTTATGTTTCAGAGGAGGGGCCAAAAACACAAAGAATAAAAAAATTAGCGATCATGGATCAAGATGGAGCTAATAATAAATTTTTGACATTAGGAAATGAATTAGTTTTAACACCTCGATTTAATCCAACAAGCCAAATGGTAACTTATTTGTCTTATTTTAAAAATATGCCTAGAGTTTACTTACTAGATATAGAGACTGGTACACAAGAAGTGGTTGGAGATTTTCCTGGAATGACATTTGCACCTCGGTTTTCACCTGATGGTAAAAAAATAATTATGAGTTTTGCTAAAGACGGAAAGTCAGATATTTATACTATGGACTTAGAAAATAGAATAGTTGAAAAAATTACTAACCATCCATCAATTGATACTTCCCCATCTTATTCTCCTGACGGAAAATATATTACATTTAATTCTGACAGAAGTGGATATCAGCAAATTTATGTGATGAAAAAAGATGGAAGTGATGTAAAAAGAATTTCTTTTGGTAACGGTTTATATGGAACACCTGTGTGGTCTCCAAGAGGAGATTTAATAGCATTTACAAAATTGCATAAAGGTAAATTTTATATTGGCGTAATGAGAACTGATGGTAGTGGAGAGAGATTGTTAACTGAAAATTACTATCAAGAGGCACCGTCCTGGTCTCCTAATGGGAGAGTATTGATATTTTATAGAGAAACGAAAACTAACTCTAAAGGGGAAGGCTTTTCTGCAAAATTGTGGTCTATAGATTTAACAGGTTATAATGAAAGACAAATAAAGACACCAACAGATGCCTCTGACCCATCATGGTCATCATTATTAAGCAATTAAGAGATTAATTTTTGTAAATTTCTTGATTTTTAGACTTGAAACCTCTATTTAGTTGTGAAAAAGTTAAGAAATTGAAATTAGCAGCAAGGAGCAATTTAATGAGATTAGACAAAATTTTAAAAAACACACTTTTAGTATTAACAGCTTGCCTAGTGCTATCAGCATGTGCAACTAAAAAAGAAGTGGCAACAGACATTAAAGGTCAAATGCAAGGTGATGTTTACACAGGGACAGACA
Source organism: uncultured Pelagibacteraceae bacterium (assembly GCA_902600245.1). Classification (GTDB taxonomy): domain Bacteria; phylum Pseudomonadota; class Alphaproteobacteria; order Pelagibacterales; family Pelagibacteraceae; genus Pelagibacter. The sequence goes on from CACKIQ010000028.1 coordinate 5,557, forward strand.
CAGTTGAATATTTAGCTGAAGGTGTTCCAGACAGAGTTTTCTTTGCAACAAATGAGTCGATACTAACAACTGCATCTAGAGAAACTTTAAGAGCCCAAGCTGGCTGGTTAAGAAAAAATCCAAACATAAATGTGGTGCTTGAAGGACATGCGGATGAAAGAGGAACTAGAGAATATAACTTAGCTCTTGGCGAAAGGAGAGCAAATGCAGCGAAAGATTATTTAATGACTTATGGAATATCTTCTGACAGAATTACTGTTTTAAGTTATGGTAAAGAGAGACCAGTTGACTCTGGTTCAAACCCATTAGCTTGGTCAAAAAATAGAAGATCTGTAACTGTTAAAGCAAATTAATTATTTAAAATTAAAGACCCTAAATCCATTAAAGGTTTTGGGGTCTTTTTTTTGCCATTTTTATAATCATAAATCTATTTCAAATGATGTTCATATTTAAATTGCTACTTGTCAAATTATCATTAATTTTAAATTTAACTTTTATTAATTTTTCATTTGCAGATAATCATAATATTTATGAAACATTAGAAATAATAAAAAATGATCTAAAAACTCTTGAAAGAGCAGTTTATTCTGGATCTATTGAAGTAAAAGCAAGCACCGATGATAGTTTAGTTTCAGACTTGAGTCAGAATTCAGAAGATGTTTTAACAAGACATTTATTAAAATTATCCGAGGTTGAGGATCAGTTTAGAGAACTCACTAATAAATTTGAAGAAATAAATTTTAAGTTGGATAAATTGTCTACTCGGGTTTCAAAAATTCAAGCAGATAATCAAATAAGATTTCAAGATATAGAGACCAACATTAGCTCTGGAAATATAAATAGTATAGAAAATCAATTAAGTTCAAAGCCAAAAACAGATGAACAAAAAGTTTTACCTGGAAGTTCACAGCCCCAAGATTTAGGAACAATTTCATATAAGGACACAGAAACAAATGAAACTTCACAACAAATTCAATCTGTTGATACTACAGCTTCAATTGTAACAGAAACTTTTCAGTCTGAAGAGAGAATAATTCCACAAGATTTAAATCCTGAGGGACAATATGAATTTGCAACAAGTTTTTTAAAAGTTGGAGACTATAGTACAGCGGAAAGAGCTTTTAGAGAATTTGTTTTGTCTAATCCTGATCATGAGTTAGCTGGAAGTGCACAATATTGGTATGCTGAAACATTTAGAATTAGACAATTATATACTGATGCAGCATCTGCTTATTTAGAAGGCTACCAAAAATATCCTAAAGGTAAAAAAGCTCCAATTAATTTATTAAAACTTGGAGTATCAATGGTTCAAATTGGTGAAAAAGACCAAGGATGTAAAATGATAAATGGTGTAGAATTACAATATCCTAACGCAAATCAGTCTGTAATACAAAAAGCAAAATATGAGTCCAAAAAATTTGAATGTATCAAACAAGACTCATAAGGTTTTATTAGATAAATTAAAAGATAAACAAACTTTACAAATTTATAAAAAATTTGAAAAAAATCTTAAATTAAAAGAGGATTTTATAGTTGCAGTTTCTGGTGGACCAGACAGTCTGGCTTTATGTTTTTTATCAAAAATTTATTCTATTAAAAAACATCTAAAAGTAAAATATTTGCACGTTGATCATAAACTTAGAAATAATTCAACAAAAGAGGCAAAATTTGTAAAATTACTTCTAAAA
>CACKIQ010000029.1 GCA_902600245.1 uncultured Pelagibacteraceae bacterium
AATGAAAAGTAGAGATAATACAGACGATCAGATCACAATAGACTCTGCAAATGCTATCAAAAAAATTGGGGTTGGAATTAAATGTGCAACAATTACCCCTGATGAAGCAAGAGTAGAGGAATTTGATTTAAAAAAAATGTGGAGATCTCCCAATGGAACCATAAGAAATATAATTGGAGGAACAGTATTTAGGGAGCCAATTATTTGTAAAAATATTCCAAAACTTGTTCCTTCTTGGACAGATCCAGTAATCATTGGAAGACATGCATTTGGTGATCAATACAGAGCAACAGATTTTAAAGTTCCTGGAAAAGGAAAAATGGAAGTAAAGTGGACATCGGAAGATGGAAAAGATGAAATTAAATATGAAGTTTTTAATTTTACAGGTCCTGGTGTTGCTTTATCAATGTACAATTTAGATAAGTCTATTGAAGACTTTGCAAGATCTTGTTTTAGTTATGGTTTAATTAAAAAATGGCCTGTTTATATGTCTACAAAAAATACAATTCTTAAACAATACGATGGAAGATTTAAAGATATTTTCCAAGAAATTTTTGACAAAGAATACAAAAGTGAATTTGAAAAAAATAATTTGACTTACGAACATAGATTAATTGATGATATGGTTGCATGTGCAATGAAGTGGAGTGGTAAATATATTTGGGCATGCAAAAATTATGATGGTGATGTTCAGTCTGATACTATGGCACAAGGTTATGGATCTTTAGGATTAATGACAAGTACATTGTTAACTCCAGATGGGAAAATAATGGAGGCAGAAGCTGCACATGGTACAGTAACAAGACATTATAGGATGCATCAACAAGGAAAAGAAACTTCAACAAACCCAATTGCATCAATTTTTGCTTGGACAAGAGGATTAGCTCATAGAGGTAAGTTAGATAATAATGATGCACTAATTAAATTTGCACAAACTTTAGAAAAAGTTTGTATTGAATGTGTAGAAAGTGGATCAATGACAAAAGATTTGGCAATTCTTATTGGTCCTGATAGCAAGTATTTGACTACCAATCAGTTTTTAGACGAAATTGACGGTAATTTAAAAAAGAAATTAAATTAAACTCTTAAACTTTTCGAAAGCTTCTTCAATTTTTGATTGATCCTGTCCACCAGCTTGGGCAAAGTCTTTTCTTCCTCCTCCGCCTTTGCCACCAATTATTTCAGATCCAGCTTTAACAAATTTAACTGCATCAAATTTGTTTGTTAAATTATCTGTTACTCCAACTGCTAACCCAACCTTGTCATCTTTATTAGCAAATACAACAACAATGCCTTCGCTTAACTCTTTTTTACCTTTATCTACAAGTTTTCTTAATTCTTTTGGAGGTAACCCATCTATTCTTTGAAGCCTTAATTTAACTCCATTAATTTCTTCGTCTTTAATAATATTTTTTGATTTATCTTCTAAAATTGAATTTACTGAAATAGTCTCTAATTGTTTAGTTAAGTTTTTAATTAAAGTTTTCTGGTCAGTTTCCTCTAAACTTGGTTTTCCACCTAATTTAATAATTTGCTGACTTAAATCTTTAATTGCTTTCTCATCTTTTTCTGCAGATAGATTTGATAATTTCTCTTTATTTTTTAAATATTCCTCTAATTGTTTATCTCTTAATGCCTCTATTCTTCTAACCCCTGCAGCAATAGATGATTGACTCACAATCTTAAATTTACCAATATCCCCAGTGTTTCTGACGTGCGTTCCACCACATAATTCAGTAGAAAAATACTTGCCATCTTCATCCCCCATCGAAAGAACCCTTACCTCATCGCCATATTTTTCACCAAATAATGCTAAAGCACCGTTTTCAACAGCTTCATTGGGTGTCATTAATCTAGTTTTTACATCTGATTTTTTAGAGACCATTGTGTTTACAAAGTTTTCTATTTTATCAATTTCTTCATTCAAAATTGGCTTCATATGGCTGAAATCAAATCTTAATCTGCTTGGCTCTACTAAAGATCCTTTTTGGGTTACATGAGTACCAAGAACTCTTCGTAAAGACTCGTGCAATAAATGGGTTGCTGAGTGGTAAGCACGCGTATTATCTCTTCTTTCAACATCAATTTTTAATTCAACACTTTCCTGTAATTTTATAGATCCACTCTTTACCTTTCCATAATGAACAAATAAATCACCTAATTTTTTTTGAACATCAGTTACTTCAAATTTAAAATCATTCGAAAGTATTTCACCAGTATCACCAACTTGTCCACCTGACTCGCCATAGAAAGGGGTTTGATTTACTATGATCATTCCTTCATCATTTTGTTTTAATTGATCAACTTCTTTATTATCTTTTAAAAGAGATAACACTATACCTTCCGCTTGATTAGTCTCGTATCCTAAAAATTCAGTTGGCTCAATTTTATCTTTTATTCCAAACCAAATATCTTCAACAGCTGCATCACCAGAACCTTTCCAATTTTTTTTAGCAAGCTCTCTACTTTCTTTCATCAAAGATTGAAACTTTTTAGTATCAATTGACATTGATTTGTTTCTTAAAATATCTTCTGTAAGATCTAACGGGAAACCATAAGTATCATATAATTTAAAAGCTACTTCACCTGGTAATACTTTATCTATTTTAGTTATTTCATCATTTAAAATATTTATTCCTCTATCCAATAGAACTAAGAATTTTTCTTCTTCCATTTTTAAAGTTTCTTTAATTAAAGACTCTGCTCTAACTAATTCTGGATAATTCCCAGACATTTCATTTTTAAGAGTATCAAACAAATTATAAAAAACTGGTTCCTTAGATCCTAATAAATGAGAATGTCTCATTCCTCTTCTCATAATTCTTCTGAGAACATATCCTCTTCCTTCATTTGAAGGTAAAACTCCCTCAGCTATTAAAAACGAACTTGCTCTTAAGTGATCAGCTATTACCCTAAAGCTTGCAAGATTAGATTTGTCTAATTTAACTTTTGTAATTTCAGACGCAGAGCCAATTATCTTTTTGAAATGATCTGTTTCATAGTTATCATGTGAACCTTGTAATAAAGCTGCAATTCTTTCTAATCCCATTCCAGTATCAACTGACGGTTTTGGAAGGTTAATTCTTTTATCTTTAGTAACTTGTTCAAACTGCATAAAGACTAAGTTCCAAATTTCTATAAATCTATCTCCATCCTCATCTTTAGAACCAGGTAAACCTCCTGTTAAATGATCTCCATGGTCAAAAAAGATTTCTGAGCAAGGACCGCATGGACCTGTCTCTCCCATTGACCAAAAATTATCAGAAGTTGCTATCCTTATAATCCTATCATCGCTAAAACCCGCTATTTTCTTCCAAAAATTGAAGGCTTCATCATCCTCGTGAAATACTGTTACATAAAGCCTGTTTTTATCTATTCCAAAATCTTTGGTTATTAAATCCCACGCATAATGAATTGCTTGCTCTTTAAAGTAATCACCAAAAGAAAAATTTCCTAACATTTCAAAGAAAGTGTGGTGCCTTGGTGTGTAACCAACATTTTCTAAATCATTGTGTTTACCACCTGCTCTTACACACTTTTGTGAAGTTGTGGCTCTAACGTAATCTCTTTTTTCTAACCCTGTGAAAACATTTTTAAACTGAACCATCCCAGAATTTGCAAACATCAACGTAGGATCATTGTTTGGAACTAAATTGCTAGACTCTACAATCTTATGATCATTCTTTTCAAAATATTTTAGAAAAGTATTTCTTATTTCATTGAGTGTTTTGTCTGCCATATTTTTAAAATACAGCTTTTTTATTCTATGTCTAGATACTGAAGGGAAAAAAGGCGCTTAATTTAAGCGCCTTTTATTAATAAAGATGACCTATTAATTCTTTTTAGATGGAGGAGTAGCTTCTGCTTTTGCAGCTTCTTCTTTTTCAGCTACTTTCTTCTCTTTCTCTAATTTTTCAGGGTCAATGGGATTTCCTTCTATTTTCTTTGAAATCACACCTGCTTTTTCTCTAATTGCCATTTCAATTTCTGCAGCAACTTTAGGATTTTGAGCTAGATAAGTCTTAGCATTTTCCCTACCTTGACCAATCTTCTCGCCTTTATAAGCATACCATGCACCTGATTTTTCAATTATATCTGCTTTTGAACCAAGATCAACCAGTTCACCCATCTTGCTAATACCTCTTCCATACATCAAATCAAATTCAACAACTTTAAATGGTGGTGCTACTTTATTCTTAACTACTTTCACTCTAGTAGAGTTGCCAATAATTTCATCTTTATCTTTGATGGCACCAATTCTTCTAATATCCATTCTTACAGATGAGTAAAACTTAAGTGCATTACCACCTGATGTTGTCTCTGGACTTCCAAACATAACTCCAATTTTCATTCTGATTTGGTTAATGAAAATCATCATTGTGTTTGTGTTTGAAATTGAACCTGTTAATTTTCTTAAAGCCTGACTCATTAATCTTGATTGAAGACCAACATGATGATCTCCCATCTCGCCTTCAATTTCAGCTTTTGGAGTTAAAGCTGCAACAGAGTCAATCACGATTACTGAAATAGAGCCTGATTTTACTAGTGTATCAGCGATTTCTAAAGCTTGTTCACCAGTGTCTGGCTGTGAAATTAAAAGTTCTTCAGTGTTTACACCTAATTTTTTTGCATAAACTGGATCTAATGCATGCTCTGCATCAACAAATGCACAAATGCCTCCAGCTTTTTGAGCTTCAGCAACAACTTGTAATGCTAATGTTGTTTTTCCAGATGACTCTGGTCCATAAACTTCAATAATTCTTCCTTTTGGTAATCCGCCAATACCTAAAGCTAAATCAAGACTTAAAGAACCTGTTGATACAGACTCTATATCCATCGCTCTCTTTTCACCAAGCTTCATTACAGAACCTTTTCCAAAATTATCTGTAATTTGAGCTATTGCAGCGTCCAACGCTTTGTTCTTTTCTTTAACATCCATTTCTTGATCTTTGGTAGATTTAACTACTTTTAGGTTATTTTTCGTCATTTTTTGCCTCTTTTTTTAAATTTTTAAACACTCGAATCATGGAATAAATGTACACATTTTGTTCTCATTAGCAATATATTTATTTTCTACCCCAAAAAATCAAATATTTACTTAAGTTTTAGATATTGGCTATTGAGTAAACCTACTGCTTTAAGCAGATTGTATTGAGCCATAAGATAATTTTTCTCAGAGCTTGCTAAAGAAATTTGAGCAGACAGTAATAAAGCATTTGATTGAATAACATCTAAAGTAGTTCTTGAACCTCTTTCATATTCTGCTGCAATTCCTTCATTAGCTATTTCAGCTGCATTTACTTGAACTCTTACTGAATTTAGAAAACTTTCAGAAGACTCTAGACTAGACCATGCACTAGCTACATTCGTTTCGTTTGTTCTGACAGCGTCATCTAATAATAATCTTTTTCTAGTAGTTAAATTTGAATTTTTATTAATAGTTGATCTTTTTTTTCCACCTGAATAAAAAGGCCAATTAACTGTTGCTTTTAATATATCCTTTTCCCTTTCAGCATATGTAGAACTAAGATCATCAGTATAAGATCTCTCTAAAGACAAAGAAGCAGTTGGTTTTAAATCTGACTCAGAAATTGCCAATTCTTTTTCAGCTTTTGCTAAATCAAATTTTGCTATTTGAATATCTGGGTTGTTTTGTTTTGAAAGATTAATCGCTTCATCCAAAGATTTTGGAATACTGACTATTGCTGTTGAATTTTTCTGTAATTGGTTCGGATCGCTTATTTTTCCAATAATATTTTCATAGTTAAGTTTACTGATTAACAGATCACTTTTTGATTTTGCAAATTGAGCTTGAGCTCCTGCAAGAGACGACTCGGATTGTGCTAAGTCGGTGTTTGTAATTTGACCTCTGTCTCTTCTAATTTGATCATTCTCAACTTGTCTGATTAAAAGATTTAAATTTTTTGAATTAATATTCAGAGTTTCTCTAGCTAAAATTAAATTTGTAAAAGCATCGATAGCTTTATGTAGAATATCCTGTTCTTTTTTAACTAACTTTGCTTTAGCCAAATCTAATGCAGTAAAATTTTTTTCAAGTGTAAGTTCTCTTCCGTAATCAAGCAATGTTTGTTCCAATTTAATTGAAGTTGTGAAAGGGTCTACATCGCTCACATTCGCATCTCCTCCACTTTGATTTGTTAATTTGTTAGTGTCCTCAAAACTTTTAGACCCGCTTAATGTCAATGAGGGTTTATAATCTGCTTTAGAAATATTTACATCTTCCTCTGAAACTTTAATATTTTCTCTTTCTGCATTTAGCTGAATATTATTTTTATAAGTTTGATTTAATGCATCAAGAAGGGTAACTGCAAAAGCGTTACTAAAATATAATATTGATGCGATAACTATTATAAATATTTTTTTCATTTCGATTTATATACAGTAGTTTTAATTTGGTGGTTACTGTTTAAATTTAAAATTATAGAAGCAAATTTAGGCATATCTTTAAACATATTTTGAGTAATTCTTTGATAGGTTTGCATAAAGTTAATTACATCCCCTTTACTCATTATCTTATGACCGCCTTTCTTCTTTGTTTTTAACCATAGTTTATGTTCCTGCTTTAATCTCCACTTTTGCAATAAACTAAAGTTTTTTGCTTTTAAATAAATCATACAATTTAATTGTGAATATAGCTTTTTATATTTAGTTTTTAAT
>CACKIQ010000030.1 GCA_902600245.1 uncultured Pelagibacteraceae bacterium
AGAGCTAAAGTCAACAATATCATCAGTTTCAATACTAATTTTAAATTTCTCTTCTAATGTGGAAATTAATGTCATGTGACCAATTGAGTCCCACTCAGGGATCTCATTATATTTTAATTTATCATTAACAATTTTTTCTTTAATATTTAGAGACTCTACGAAAGCTGATTTATATTTTTTTAAGCTCATTAGAAATTTCTAGTACTATATTTGCTTCATCTAATCCATAATTTTTTTGTAAATATGAATGATCGCCACCTTTTTCATAATAGTCATTAACACCATAAGATATTAGCTTAGGTGAGCCTACTGTTTTTGACAGTACTTCTGAAATACTAGAACTCAAGCCACCAATTATATTATGCTCTTCTATACTCAAAAATAATTTTGTTTTTTTTGACTCTTCATTGATTATATCAACATCTATCGGCTTTATTGTATGGACATTTATTACGCTCGCACTAATTTTTTGGTCATTCAAAATTGAAGCTACGTTTAAAGCTTTATGTACCATGTTACCTGTAGCGTAAATAGTCACATCTTCTCCATCTCTTAATTTGATAGCTTTACCAATTTCAAATTTATAATCACTATTATAAATAGGCGGATTATTAGATCCACCAGTCAATCTAATGTAAACACTTTCATGATGATTAGCTGCTGCATAAACACATTTTGCAGTTTCTCCACAATCTGCAGGAGAGAGTATTGTTATATTCGGTATAGATCTTAGAACACCAATGTCCTCAATGCTACAGTGCGTAAAACCTAAACTACCCAGAACTAAACCACTTGCCAGTCCAACCATAACTACTTTTTCCTTCATATATCCAAGGTTAACTTTTATTTGCTCACAACACCTTAAGGTCTGAAAAGGAGAAAACGTGGTTGTGAAAACATTAAATCCCTCACTTGAAAGTCCACTCGCAACACCAATTAAATTTTGCTCTGCTATACCTATCTCCACATAGTTGTCTGGATAAGTCTTTCGAAATCTATCCAGACCAGCAGAAGTTGAAACATCAGCCGTTAACACCATTAATTTTTTATTTTCTTTGACCAACTCTAGAGCCACTAAACCAAAAGTTGCTCTGGAGCCTATAGATGAATAAGTTTTTATCAATTTTTCATTAAGTATCATTTTTTCTTCTCAATAAATTCTATAGAATCATTATAATTTTTTTCTGTAAGGACAGAGTGGTGCCATTTATTATCATTTTTAAATAAATTAATTTTATTTCCTTTTACTGTTTTAGCTAAAACAAGTAATGGTTTAGTAGTTTTTTCTTTTTTAGTAAGAATCTTATTTAAATTTTTAATATTATGTCCATCAACCTCTTTTACATTCCACCCAAAAGATTTCCATTTTTGTTTAAGATTATTATTTGTTAAAATTTCTTTCAATGATCCTGTTTGCTGAAAATTATTATTATCTATAATTGCAATTATATTATTTAACTTCAAATGAGGTACAAGCATAGCAGACTCCCAAATCATACCCTCATTACATTCTCCATCTCCAATTATTACAAAAACTTTTTTATTTATTTTTTTTTTCTTTAAACCAATAGCAACACCTGTTCCTAATGATAAACCCATGCCTAAACTACCTGTAGAAAAATCTATGCCAATTTTTCTATTTTTTATAGGATGTCCCAATAAATCACTTCCTGACTCCTCAAATGTATCTAAAATTTTTTTTTTAATAAAGCCACTTTGATATAAAGCCCCATAAAGTGCTAAACAAGCGTGTCCCTTACTCAATATAATTCTATTTCTATTTGAATTTTTAGTTTCAGGTTTTTTGAAATAATTACAAAATATAACAGAAATTATTTCTGATAAAGATAAAGCTCCACCTATATGTGCACTTTTTGAAGATGCAACTTTAGCCATATACAAAATATTTTTTTTTAAATTCTTAGAATAACTTTCTATGACTGAAGTTTTATTCATAATCAAAAGGTTTTAAAATAACTCTTCTTCAAAAAGTCCACCATCAACTTTTAAATTATGTCCATTTATATATGATGATTGATCTGAAGCTAAAAAAACTGTTGCATTAGCAACATCCTCTGGTGTTCCTAATTTTTGAGATGCAATTCTTTTTAATGTTTTTAAAATCATTTCATTTGAAGTAAAGTTTTTTAACATTTTTGTATTGATAAGTCCTGGTGAGATTAAATTTACTCTAATTCCCAATCTACTAACTTCTTTAACAAGTGTTTTAGTTGCTATATTCATTGCAGCTTTACTTGATGAATAAATAAATCTACCTTTATTTCCCTCAAATGCAGATGAAGATGAAAGATTAATTATGTTACTATTTTTATTTTTTGGCATTTTTTTAATTACCAACTGTGTAAATAATATTGTATTAAAAAAATTAACATCAAAAATCTCCACCATTTTTTTTTTTGTTGTCATTTGGAATAATGAATTTTCAAGTGTTCCTGCATTATTAACTAAAATGTCAATTTTTCTTGTAGAATTTTGAATTTTTTTGAAACAATCTTTTAACGAATTTTCATCTGCTAGGTCTAATTGAAAAATCTTAATATCTGATTTAAATTTTTTTGAAAATAAATTTGCTTTCTTAACAAAATTTTTATCAATTTTCCTTACGCAAGCAATAATGTCACTTCCATTCTCAGCAAATTTTTCTAATATTTTTTGACCAATACCACCATTACATCCAGTAATTATTGATGTTTTTTTCTTCAATAGTTTCATCTAATTAATAAATTCTAAACAAAATCTTCTTTAGAAAAAATATCTTGAGCTAATGCTGGCTTAAAAATTGTTTGTCCACTTTTTGTCATAAATTTATTTATAAATTCTTTATCCTCTCCAGCTAGACATAGATCGCTGTGATTTCTAAAATGTTTAATTCTAAATCCAAAATCAACAATTTCCTTTAATGATTTCTCAAAGATGTTTCCTATTTTAATATGTACGTAAGGACAAACTAATACATCTCCTATTGGTGTTATGTAAAGTCTGTTAACTGTCGTGCACCCTAAAATTTTTTCATGATTCTTATCAAATGGGTTCCATACGTTTCTGACTAAATTTTTATATTCTTTTCTAATCTTTCTTAAATATTCCCTATCATTGTCATCACAAATTATATCATCCATTTTTTGCCACATACCAGCAGGCACGGCAACATTTAAAAGCGTTTTATATCTTTTCTGCTTTGAATAATCCAACAATTGTTTAAAGTGATCTGTGTTGGCATTGTAATGGCCAACTGTAATATTCAAGTATGGATCCATGCCAGCATTCTTTACATGTTCAAGGGCTGCTATCGCACGCTTCCAGGACTCTTTTCTTCCTCTAATTTCATCATGAATTTTTTCATCCATACTATCGATACTAACGGATACGCGACTGACATTTGCCTCTGCCAATCGTTTTGCCATTTTTTCATCAAGATAATATCCATTGGTTGTTAAATATAAATAAAATCTCTCTGGCTTTATTGCCTCTAACACTTTGAAAAGTTTTTTTGGCTGTAATAATAATTCTCCACCCTGTAAATCAAACTCAAAATATCCTAACTCATCAGCTTCATCAGCCAACCTCGCAATTGCATCATAATCAAGATACTCTTTTACGTGATCACCTTTAGGAGAGTTGGTGAAACAATATTTACATCTTAAGTTACATGCATTATTAAAATTTAGATCAATCCCTCTAGTTTTTGTTCCCACTTGTCCATTATTTTTTTGTACATAATCATAGAAGTCCTTCAATTTTTTTACTAACCTAGGTTTTTTTAGAAGTGAGGAAGCAATTGGCATTACGTTAAATTCTGTATATTAAATTTTAAGTTATGTAAATAATGTTTTTTTGTATTTTAAATTTTTACCATATCTTCTGGGAAAGCAATCTTAAATTTAGCTCTACATGCTATTTTTTTTGAAACTTGGCCTTCTGCCTCACATACTCCTATACCACGATTGTATTTAATAAGCTTTGAAGTCATTATAAATTTATCACCAGGTAAAATTTTTCTTTTAAATTCAGCTTTTTCCACAGAAACTAAATATACGATTTTTCCTCTATTTTTTTTTTTTCCGAGAATTGTTAATGCTGCTAGTTGAACTAAGGCCTCAATTTGTAACATACCAGGCATATTTGGGTCACCGGGCCAATGTACTTTAAAAAACCACTCATTTGGTCTAAGAACTTTGAATCCATTTGCAATTTTTCCAGGTATTAATTTAGTTACACAATCTAAAAATAAATATGGTGGTTTATTTTTTTGAAATTTTAGTATTTTTTTTTTATCAAGTTTCACTATTTATTCTATCTTAATAGTATTGGTCATTGATTCAATTAAATCATAACCATCCCAAATTAAATTTAAGTCTAAAGACTTACCTATTGGAACTACTCTTGAAATTTGACTTAAATTATACTTATAAAGTATTTCTATAATCTTATTTTTATTCATTCCAAAATAACTAATTGTTTGTAACTTTTCAGACTTAATATCACCCAAACAACTTAAATTATTTGAATAATATTGGTAAAATGAACCAAATATTCCTCTTATTTGATCGATATTTTTAGTTATCTTTTTCAAAGTGGTTACATTAATTTTTTCTCCATAATTTTTTGATGATTTAATAGAGTTGTTTAATTTAACAATATTCTCATAATTTCTTGTTATTTTTTTATAAATCATGTCATCGCTAAAAATATATTTTGAATTTACTTTATTTAATAAGCTTCTCCAGAAGAAATCTACTTTTCCAACATTTTTACTATTTTTATTCAGCCAGATTATCATATGAGGACTAGAACATGCATTTTGATCCATTACAAATGAGTCGTTAAAAAAGTTATTTACCAAATTTTTTATATTATTTTTATTAATTTTATTTAAATTAATCATAGAAATTGAATATTTATCTGGAAAAGATATATCTACTGAGGAACTTTTACTGGGTAAAGATTTTATCTTATTAATGGTTTTATCACCTCCCCAAATCATTCTAACGTCTGATATACCACTTAAAAATTTAGTAATTTGTGTCTCTTTCTCATATGACAAAATACAATTTGAATTATATAAATTTTTATACTTTTTCTTTTTGATTAAAATTTTAATTAAATCACACAACACTTTAGTTGATTTAACTTCTCTGGAACTTATTCTTAAAATATTAGAATTACCTGATAAAAGTCCAAAAGCGAAAGAATAAGCAAAGTTTATAGGCACATTTGATGGCACAATATGAAAAACCAGACCTTTTCCAAATCTTAATTCCTTAGAATTGTGATTGGATTTCATCCTAATCAGATTTGCTCTTCTGCACCAATAGGCAAACGAAATAATTTCTGGGTACTTAATTAATTTTTTTTGTTTAAAAATAAATTTAGATAAATCACTTAGAAAATCTAATTTTTTTTTACTAAAAGGGACATCCCTAATCACATTAGGTAATTTATTGCCAAAAATAATTTTATGATTTTTGTCAAACATTACTACATCCCCTCATTTCAGATTTTTTCATTCTTCCGTATACTTTGAAGTATTTACCTTTTTTTCCACACTCACAATCGTCCTCTCCTTTTATTTCGCCAATATCTTGGGTCAATATACTGTTGCCTGGGTAGCTTGTTGGGATTAATGAGATTAACTGAATAGTTCCTCTCTTTTTAAAAGGTAGCGATTTTAAAAAAGTATCTCTTATAATAACATCTGAAAAATTTGTGGTATGAAAATATCCTTTATTACATTCAAAAAAAATAGAACCAATTTGTTCTACTAAACCATAATAATTAACTATTTTACTAAAATTAAATTTTGATTTAAGAATTTGTTTAAATTTTTTTTCAGATACTCTTATTTTTTCTAGTTTTTTCCAACCACCACCATGTATGAGTATGCAGTTAGAAAGCTCTATATTATTTAAACTTTTGTTTAATACAAACCTTTTCCAAATATCAAATGTGAATCCAAAAATTATTACCTTTTCCTTTTTATGTTTCTTAATAATTTTAATTAATTTATTTCTTACTTCTTTAGAGTCATCTGACTGCAAAAAATATCTTTTATTAGACATCAATGAAAAACCAGAAATTGCTGCTCTTTTAGCATCTATTAGATTACTGTTACTTTCAAATTTTCCCTCTTCAAAAAAAATTATTGGGCAACGCAGTTTTCCAAATTCATAGTCAAGTATTTTTTGTAAAATTCGAGATTGAACTAGTGCATTTTCTTTATCAAGGTAAATTCTTGAATTTAAACCTGACGTACCAGAGGAAATTAATCTATTTGATATATTTTTTTTTTCAATACTAAGTAAATCTATAGATTTAAATAAGTCTACCGGTATAAACGGAGCCAAGGATATTTCACCATAATCACTTTTTGGATTTGTAATTGAATTCAATATTAATTTAAAGGGCTTACAATTCTTTATATGATAACTCATTAAAGACTTAATACCTCTTAAAAAAGGAACTGCTTTTTTTTGTTTTTTGAAATAAATGTCCTTCGAATTTAATAATTCATTTCTTATTTTTTTATACATAATTTTTTTTATAATTTTTTATATAATCATCTGAATAATTCCATGCTTTAGACATATTAATTGGTCCAAAAAATGACTTAAA
>CACKIQ010000031.1 GCA_902600245.1 uncultured Pelagibacteraceae bacterium
AATTTTGAAATCAAAAAATTTGTAGTTTTTTTAGATTATTTTTCTATTTTAATTTTAAATTACTATTTATCTCCACTAATAGCTTTTACTGTTTATTTTTGTTTTTTACACTCGATTAGACATTCAATTTCACTAGCTATAGATCTTGATCCAAATAGTTTAGTTAATGGATTTAGATTGTTTGTTAAAAAAGCTTTACCATTAACAATTTTGACAGCTATTTTTTCTTTTTTTGCTCTATATCTGCTAGATAATTCATACAATTTGGATAGTGCAATTTTAAAAATAATATTTATAGGTTTGGCGTCTTTAACCTTTCCACATATATTGCTGGAATATTTTCTAGAAAAAAATGAAAAATAAAGAATTAAAAATATTATTATCTGCACCCCGTGGATTTTGTGCTGGTGTAGAAAGAGCAATTGAAATAGTTGAAAAATCTATACAAAAATTTGGAGCTCCAGTTTATGTGCGTCATGAAATAGTCCATAACAAATATGTTGTAGATGATTTAAAAAATAAAGGGGCAATATTTGTCGAAGAGCTGGAGGAGATAAAAGATAAATCAAGACCAGTAATTTTTTCGGCACATGGTGTTCCAAAAAAAATACCTGAAGATGCAAAAAATTATAAAATGACTTATGTGGATGCTACATGTCCACTTGTTTCTAAGGTTCATAGAGAAGCAGAAAATCTTAATAAAGCTGGTTACCATATAATTTTAATTGGTCATGAAAATCATCCAGAAGTAATTGGAACTATGGGTCAATTAAATAAAGGTTCTATAGATCTAATCCAAAATGAGGAAGATGCTACAAACTATCAAAATAAACTAGATAAAAAATTGGCATATATTACTCAAACTACTTTATCAGTTGATGATACAAAAGAAATAATCAAAATTTTAAAAACCAATTTTCCTAATTTAAAAGAACCAATGAAAGAAGATATTTGTTATGCAACTACTAACCGTCAAATGGCAGTAAAAAATATCGCAAAAAATTGTGATATGTTTTTTGTTATTGGAAGTAGAAACTCTTCAAATTCTGTTAGACTAGTTGAAGTGGCAAAAAAATCAGGATGTGAAAATTCACAACTTATTCATTCAGAAAGCTCAATACCGTTTGATCAAATAGAAAATTGCAATACTATAGGTATATCTTCAGGAGCATCTGCGCCAGAAATATTAGTTGAAAATTTTATTAACGATTTGAAAAAAAAATTTTCTATAAATATTGATGAAGTTGAAATAATTAAAGAGGATGTAGTATTTAAAGCTCCCAAAAAATTAAATTAAAAATGGCGGTCTATACAAAAATAAATCAAAAAGAAATTAATATTATAAATGAAAATTTTAATATTAATAAAGTAATAAGTTTTAAAGGTATCAAGCAAGGAATAGAAAACACAAACTATCTTCTAAAATCAAAAAATAAAAAATACATTTTAACTATATTTGAAAAAAGAGTTTTACAAAAAGAAATACCTTTTTTTATGAAATTGATGGATAATTTAAATAATTCAAAAATAAATTGTCCTAAGCCTTTGAAAACTAGAAATAATAAATATCTTATTAAATTAAAAAATAAAACTGCATGTATTGTATCATTCTTAGAAGGTAAAGATAAAAAAATATTAAATATAAATGATTGTTATACAGTTGGTAAAACAATTGCTCGGATGCATGTGGTCACAAATAAAATGAATCTTAATCGAAAAAATTCGATGGGTATTAAGAATTTAAAACCCTTGTTGGAAAGTATTAAATTTAAGTCAAAAAAGCTTTCAAATTTAAAAGTATTCTTAAACAATAACCTAAAAGATATTAATAGATATTGGCCTAAACAATTGCCCAGAGGTGTTATCCATGGTGACTTATTTATAGATAATATCTTCTTCAAAAAAAATAAACTCTCTGGAATTATTGATTTCTACTTTGCCGCTAATGATTATTTTATGTATGAAATTGCTATATGCATCAATGCTCTTTGTTTTGATCGTAAAAGGAGAAAATTCCATTTAAATAAGAAAAAAATTAAAAATTTAATAAAGGGGTATGAAAGTGTTAAAAAAATTTCAATGAAAGAAAAAAAATCTATAAATATTCTGTGCAGAGGTGCAGCATTAAGATATTTATTAACAAGATTGTATGACTTCTCAAATACACCAAAAACAGCATTGATTAAAATTAAAGACCCTAATGAATATTATCAAAAATTACTTTCTCACAATAATTTAAGTTCATTTAAAGATTATTTAAATTAATGATTACAATTTATACAGACGGTTCTTGTTTAACAAATCCAGGTAATGGTGGATGGGCTGCAATTATAAATGATGGAAATGAAATAAAAAAAATTAGTGGTAACGAAAAAAATACAACAAATAATAGAATGGAGTTGTTAGCCCCAATTAATGCATTGAAAGATATTAAGCCTGGTATTGAAATAAAAATATATACTGACTCTCAATATGTAAAAAATGGAATAACTGAATGGATTAATACTTGGTTAGCTAACAATTGGAAAACCTCAAAAAATGAAGATGTTAAAAATAAAGATTTATGGATTGATCTTTATAATTTAAATAAATCTCTTAATATTCAATGGAATTGGGTTAAAGCTCATGATGGAAACCCTTTAAATGAAGAGGTGGACTTACTAGCAAAAAAAGCAGCGAATTTAGATTAATTTTAAAAAATTTTGAGCTGCTGAAATTTCACAAGTGGCAGTATCTTCTTCTGCTTGTATTTTCTTTACAACATTATCGTCAATTAACATTGTATATCTTGCTGACCTCATTCCCTGACCCCGATCGTGTCTATCTATTTCTGCTCCAATTGATTTAGTAAATTCACAATATGGGTCTGCAGCCATAAATATTTTATCTTCAACTTTTTGACTATCACCCCATGCTTTCATCACATTTGGATCATTAACTGAGACGCAAATAATTTTTGTAACCCCTTTACTCTTTGCTTCCTCATAATTATTAACATAACCTGGAAGATGTTTTGCAGAACAAACTTTTGTAAATGCTCCAGGAACACCAATCACAATTGTTTTATGATTTTTAAAAACTTCTGCTGTAGTTATTTTTTTTGCTGCTCCATTTGAGTCTAAATAATAAAATTCTGAATTTGGAAGTTGTTCACCTTCTTTAATTTTCATTTTATTTTACCTTTAATGTAGTTTTTAATTTTTTCTAAATTATTTTCAACTATATCATATTCTTCTTTTTCATTCAAAATAAACTCAAGTTCTTTTGGTAAATCAGATTTTAAATTAATAGCTTTGGTAACAGCATCAGGAAATTTACATGGATGTGCAGTTGCTAGTACAATATTATTTCCTTTTAAGTTATGTTTGTCAAAAGCACCATATCCAATTGCTGTGTGTGGATCTAAAACTACAGAAAATTTTTCATACACCTTTTTAATAACCTCCAAAGTCTCATTCTCACTCAGACTAGCGGATAAAAAATTTTCTTTAATTATATTTAATTTATCATCACCAATTAAATATTTTCCATTTTCTTTAATATTTTTCATATCTAATGAAGTCTGTTTATCGTCCTTATTATTTAGATCGAATATAAGTCTCTCGAAATTACTAGCTATTTGAATATCCATACTAGGAGAAATAGTTTCTGAAACCTTTTCTGCTTCATAACTACCTTTTGATATTGCCCTATGTAGAATGTCGTTCTGATTAGTTGCAACAATTAATTTATTTATAGGCAAGCCCATTTTTTTGGCTAAATATCCAGCATAAACATCTCCAAAATTTCCTGTTGGTACTGAAAAATTTGTGGGTTCACTTGTATTTTCAACCAATGAATAACTATAAAAATAATAAACACTTTGAGCAATAATCCTTGCCCAATTAATAGAGTTTACCCCTGACATTTTGATATCATTTGAAAACTGCTTGTCTGCAAACATAGATTTAACCAGGTTTTGACAATCATCGAAATTTCCCTTTATAGCTATATTAAATACATTTTCATATTTACCTGTTGTCATTAATTTTCTTTGAACTGGTGAAATACGATTGTCTGGATGAAGCACAAAAATATTAACATTTTTTTTACCTTTAATTGCATCAATTGCTGCAGCACCAGTGTCTCCAGATGTGGCAACAACAATATTAATTTTTTGATTTTCATTGTTTAGGTAATATTCGTAAAAGTTACCTAAAAGTTGCAAAGCAATATCTTTAAAAGCTAAAGTAGGACCATGAAATAATTCTAATATTGTTTTGTCTCCAATCTTTATGAAGTCTACAACGTTTTCTTTTCTAAATGTGGAGTAAGATTTATCAATAATTTTACCCATTTCAGACTCAGACATAAAATTACCAATAAATGGATAGATAATTTTTTTTGCTAACTCTGAATAACTAAGTTTTTTTAAATCTCTGATTTCATTTTCCCCATATTTCACTAATGCTTGTGGAATAAATAAACCTCCATCATCGGCAAGACCTTTAATGAAAACGTCTTTAAATTCAAAGGTTTTTGATGTGTCTCTTGTACTTACGTATCTCATTTAATAATTTTTTTTCCTAAAATATAAATATATTAAAAGAATTGAAATCGCCATAGAAAACCAAGTAATTGAATACTTCTTATGATTATTTGAAATTTTAGCAGTAATCAATCTTGGTTTTGGAATTTTATAATCACCGTTTAAATAAATGACATACTCTGAAAAATTTCTACCAGTAAATTTTAAAATATCTTCTCTATCCAAAGTAAACCAATAATTTTTTTCAATATCATTTTCAGGCTTGAATGTGCTTGGTTTAGTTTGAAGCATAAGAGTGCCGACTATTTGATTTTGATCAACTAAATTTATTTCAGGTAGATCTTTTTTTTCAAAAGGTATCCATCCCCTATTCACTAAGTAATTTTCATCACCAATTTTTATTGGATTAATTACCTCAAATCCAGGTTTCCCTGCATCATTTAAATTGTACAAGTAAATTTGTTTATCAAAATCAATATTTCCACTTGTCTTTATTCTAAGATAGTTTTTTTTTTCAATATTGGATAATTCTACTGGGTCGTTTTTTAGAGAATTTTCTATTTGCTCAATTAAATCTAATTTCCAATTTAATCTATAAATTTGCCAAAACCCTAGGGAGAGAAGAGTTAAAATAATAAAATAAACAAATACTGAAAATAGAAATTTATTCTTCAAAGATAAATATTAACTTCCCCAAATATATATTGCAGCAAACAAAAATAGCCACACTACGTCAACAAAATGCCAGTACCATGCAGCCGCTTCAAATCCAAAATGATGATCTTTAGTAAAATGACCAAGTCTTCCTCTCCACAAACACACTGCTAAAAATATCGTTCCAATTATGACGTGAAAACCATGAAAACCTGTTGCCATATAAAATACTGCTCCGTAAATATGGCCTGAGTAAGTAAAAGTAGCGTGATGGTATTCGTATGCTTGCAATAATGTAAAAAAGAAACCAAGGATTACTGTTAAAGTTAACCCTTGAATAAATCCTTTTCTATCATCTTCTAATAAAGAGTGATGGGCCCAAGTGACAGTTGTTCCTGATAATAATAAAACTAAAGTATTTATTAAAGGAATGTCCCAAGGATCAAATGTTTCAATATCTTTTGGTGGCCATACATTTCCAACAAATTCATTTGGAAACAAACTTATATCAAAGTAAGCCCAGAACCATGCAACAAAGAACATCACCTCTGAAGCAATAAATAAAGTCATTCCATATCTATGATGAATTTGAACAACAGGAGTGTGATGACCTTGATGTTCAGCTTCAATTACAACATCTCTAAACCACATATATGCACCATAAATTAATAAAGCTAAACCAAGATACATTCCCCATGAAATACCGTTATGCATATAAAAAATTGCACCTATAGCTAATACTAAGCATGCAAAAGATGTATAGATTGGCCAGGGACTTGGGTCAACTAAGTGGTAATCGTGTTTTTTTTCTGCTGACATTTTTCGTGATTATGATTGTTTATAGTAATCTGTCGAGAAAAAAGTGTACGACATAGTTACATCTTGTAGATTTTTTGTAGTTGGATCGTTCACAAGGTCAGGGTCTAAATAGAAAGTCATTACGTAAGTTGCCTTTTCTCCTGCCTTTAACTCTTGTTTTTCAAAACAAAAACATCCTAATTTACTATAATATTTACCAAAACTTGCTGGTGACACGTTAAAACTAGCAACACCATAAGTCGTTTCGTTTCCTATGTTCTCAACTTCAAATTCTATTCTGTTGACCTGGCCAACCTTTACATCTATCACTTTTGATTTTGCTTTAAAATTCCATTCAAGATTGTTTACATTTGTATCAAACCTCACGCTAACAACCTTATCTAATACTATTTTAGGAGCTTCTTTAGATACCTGCGTTGTTCCACCGAAGCCTGTAACTCTACAAAACAAATCGTACAAAGGCACTGCAGCAAAAGACAATCCCAACATAAGGACAAAAATCCCAGCCAAAAGTAAAGGAGTTAATGTTTTGCCTTTAATCATATCTGTCTATCAAATACTCCAACGTTGT
>CACKIQ010000032.1 GCA_902600245.1 uncultured Pelagibacteraceae bacterium
GATAATATTTTTACCTTTTAAATCGATCATATTTTTAAACCTTCAATATCACTTTGACTATTTATTGTATCAATTTTTACATCTCTATTAATTCTTTTTATCAAACCTGATAAAACTTTCCCAGGTCCAATTTCTATAAAATGGTTTACATTATTTTCTATCATTTTGATCACACTTTCTCTCCATCTAACTCTGTTCTCTATTTGCTTAATCAAGAGATTTTTAAGCTCACCTGGGTCCTTAATTTCATTAGCAGTAACATTTGAAATTAATTTATTTTGCCCATTTTTAAAATTAAGTTTATTTAACTCTTCTTTCATAATTTTTGTAGCTTTATTCATTAGTTCACAATGAAAGGGTGCACTTACTGGAAGTTTAATATTTTTAATTGAGTTATCCTTAAAAATTTGAATTAATTTTTCTAAATCTTTAGTTTTTCCACTTAAAACAATTTGACCTTCAGAATTATCATTTGCAATTTGTACTTTTAAATTTTCATTATTTTCTGTCAAAATTTTTTCAATCACATCAATTGATGAACCTAATACAGCAAACATTCCTCCCTGCCCTTTAGGCACAGCATTTTGCATTGCATCTCCTCTAATTCTAAGTATTTTTAAAGTATCCGAAAAATCAAGATATCCTGCGCATGATAAAGCTGAATATTCACCTAAAGAATGTCCTGCAAAGTATTTCGCTTTATTTAAATCTAAGTTGAATTCATTTTTTGCTAAATTAAATATTGAATAACTTATTAAAAATATTGCTGGTTGTGTGTTTGTTGTTAAATCTAAATCTTCTTTTGGTCCTTCTAGGATAAGCTTAGAAATAGGAAAATTTAGTGTGTCATCTGCCTGATTAAAAAGGTCTTTTACTAAATTAAATTTATCATAAATCTCTTTTCCCATTCCCACTATTTGAGATCCCTGACCTGGAAAAATTACCGAAAACATATAAAAAAAACTAAAATTTTTGCCTTTTTAACTATTGTAATTGAACTTTTATAATAGTATATCCTCACTTTTTATTAAAGAACTTAAATGAATTTATACGAACATACTATCATAGCTAGACAAGATGCTTCTCCAAGTGAATTAAAGCAACTAACAGAAAAATATTCCAAAATTGTTGAAAAAAATGATGGTGAAGTTGTTAAAACTGAGAACTGGGGATTGTTAAACTTATCTTATCTTATTAAAAAGAATAAAAAAGGTAGTTACATACACTTTAAAATAAAAGGTAAAGGTAATGTAATTGATGAATTAGAAAAAAATGAAGCTATTGATAAAAAATTACTTAGATATTTAACAGTTAGAGTAAAAAAATTTGATTTAGAAACAAACTATTTTGGAAAAAAAGAAGATAGCGAAAAAAAACAAAGTGTTAAAAACTAATGCCAAAAAGACAAAGTGGAAATAAAAAAGGTAAACAAAGTAATTTTGCAAAATTAAGTATTTTTCAACCTAATAAATATAAATTTAAAAAAACTTGCCCATTATCTGTTAAGGGTGCTCCCCAAGTAGATTACAAAAATATTAAACTTTTAAAAAAATATGTATCTGAGAATGGTAAAATTTTACCTTCAAGAATAACAAATGTGTCTCAAAAGAAGCAAAGAGAACTTTCTATTTCAATCAAAAGAGCAAGAAACTTAGCATTGATATAAAATGAAAGTAATATTATTAGAAAACGTAAAAAGAATAGGGTCTATCGGTGAAGTAATTGAAGTAAAAAGAGGTTTTGCTAGAAACTTTCTAATTGCTAATAAAAAAGCTCTTTATGCATCAAAAGAAAATATAAAAGAAGTTGAAAAAATTAAATCTGAGTTATCCAAAAAGGATAATGAAAAGAAAAAAGAAGCCTCTCAAATTGCTGAACAAATTAATAATAAAGAGTATTCTGTCAAAAAGCTAAGTACAGAAAATAATGAATTATATGGTTCAGTTAAACCAACTGAGATTTCAAAACTTATCAAAGAAGAAAACAAAATTGATATAAAGCCCTCAATGATACAACCAGTTGATGAAATAAAAGCTCTAGGAAAATTTAAAGTTAAAATTTCTTTACACTCAGAAGTTGATGCAGAAATTACAATCAATGTTTCCTCAGCTGATACAATTCAATAATTATACATTCTTTTCCCCAGTAAAAATTTATAATTTGATTTAATTATTTTTCATGTAAGTTTATTTTCATGGAAAACAATTTAAGTATAGTGAAAGATCAATTTAAAGAGTTACCAAATAACATCGAGGCAGAGCAAGCAGTAATAGGATCTATTCTTGTAAGCAATGATATTTTTGATGAAATAAATGCAATAATTTCTAGTATTAATTTTTATGATCCTATGCATCAAAAAATATTTGAGGCAGTTGAAAGTCTTATATACAAGGGAATGTTAGCAAACCCAATTAC
Organism: uncultured Pelagibacteraceae bacterium; assembly: GCA_902600245.1. Taxonomy (GTDB): domain Bacteria; phylum Pseudomonadota; class Alphaproteobacteria; order Pelagibacterales; family Pelagibacteraceae; genus Pelagibacter. The sequence goes on from CACKIQ010000032.1 coordinate 2,416, forward strand.
TTTAAAAAATTATTTTGAGGATGAAAAAGATGACCTTAATGTTCCAGAATATTTAGTTAAAATCACAAAGTTTTCTACATCAGTTAGGCAAGCAATAGAATACTCAAAAATAATTTATGATATGTTTGTAAGAAGAGAATTAATAAAAATTTCTGAACAAACTATAGATAGCGCAAAATTAAATGATCTTGATACTAACGGACAATCTATAATCGAAAGTTCTGAAAGATTATTATTTGATTTAGCTGAGAAAGGTTCTTTCAATTCTTCTTTAGTAAAATTTGATGAAGCAATGAAACAAACAATTGAAATGGCTTCAGCTGCTTATAAAAATGAAGAGGGAATTGTTGGTGTTCCAACTGGTTTAAGAGATCTAGATGATAAACTTGGTGGATTACATCAGTCAGATTTAATTATTATCGCTGGCCGTCCATCAATGGGAAAAACTTCACTAGCAACAAATATTGCATTTAATGCTGCTCAAAAACTTCAAGAGAGTGGCAAAAAATCATCCATAGCTTTCTTTTCACTTGAAATGTCATCAGAACAACTGTCTACAAGAATTATTTCTGAACAAGCTAGAATAAGTTCTAATGATATAAGAAGAGGAAGAATATCAGATGATCAGTTTGATAAGTTTTTAGAAACATCAAAAAACATTTCTGAACTGCCGCTTTATATTGATGAAACTCCAGCGATAAGTATCGCTTCTTTAAGCAATAGAGCAAGACGTATTAAAAGACTTTTTGGTCTAGATATGATTGTAGTTGATTATATTCAGCTAATGAGAGGAACCACATTTAACAAAGATGGAAGAGTTCAAGAAATATCGCAAATTACTCAAGGACTTAAAGCAATAGCTAAAGAACTTTCAGTTCCAGTTGTTGCTCTTTCACAGTTATCAAGACAAGTGGAGCAAAGAGATGATCACAAGCCTCAATTGGCAGATTTAAGGGAGTCAGGATCTATTGAGCAAGATGCTGATGTTGTAATGTTTGTTTATAGAGAAGGATATTACTTACAAAGGAAAGAGCCAAGAGAAGCCACAGTCGAACATGCAGAGTGGCAAGCAAAAATGAATGAGGTTGCTCATTTGGCACAAATTATAATTGGAAAACAAAGACATGGTCCTATTGGCAATGTAACTCTTGAATTTGAAGAAAGATTTACAAAATTTAAAGATACTCAATTAAGTTAAATTCCAATATAAAGAGCTTAAATGATAGCTCATTTTTATCAAAATGTTATCCTTAAAAATCCCAAAACAATATTTGTATTGTTAATTATTGCTATTTTAAGTTTTGGATACTATTCAAAAGATTTTAGGCTAGATGCTTCATCAGAAACCTTATTAATAGAGGGTGACCCAGATTTAGCATACTTGAAAGAAGTTTCTGAAAGATATGGATCTAAAGAATTTTTAATTCTTACATATACACCTAATGAAGAAATGGCCACTGATACATCAATTAATAATTTATTAAGTTTAAAATATAAAATTCAAAGTCTTGACTGGGTGCATAGTGTAATTACATTATTAGACATTCCGCTTTTAAATAATTCAGAAGCTCCCCTTCAAGAAAGACTAGAAAATTTCAAAACATTAAAAGATGAAGAAGTTAATAGAGAACGAGGTTTTAAAGAAATCTTAAATAGTCCTGTTTTTCGAAATTTTGTCATCAGTGAAGACGGTAAAACTAGTGGAATTATTGTTAACATTAAGCAATCTCAAAAATTAGATAATTTAGAAAATAAATCAAAAGAAGAGGTTGAACTAATCAAAGATCAAATAAAAAAACAAAACCATCAGAATATTTTAGAAATTAGACAAGTTATTCAAAGTTATAGTGATGTTGGAAAGATTTATCTTGGAGGAATACCAATGATTGCTGATGACATGATGACTTTTATCAAAAGTGATATAATTGTTTTTGGTTTGGGCGTTCTGTTATTTATTGTTGCTACTTTATGGTTTGTTTTTAGAAACTTTCTTTGGATTGTAGTTCCTATAAGTAGTTGTCTTTTTTCTGTGATAATAATGATGGGATTACTTGGATTGCTAGGATGGAAAGTTACAGTTATCTCATCAAATTTTATTGCACTTATGTTGATTTTAACAATGGCCATGAATATCCATATGAGTACTAGGTTTCTTCAGCTTAAAAAAGATTTTCCATCAAAAAATAGTTTTGAAATTATTTCCTTAACAACTTCAAAAATGTTTTGGCCAATTCTTTATACTGTTCTAACGACGATTTTCGCTTTCTTATCTTTAATTTTTAGTGAAATAAAACCTATTATTGACTTTGGTTGGATGATGACTTTTGGGTTAATCACATCATTTATAATTACATTTACTCTACTTCCTACCCTTTTAAACTTTGCACCCACAAACAATATTTCTGTTAAAAAAGAGCAAAAATCTAAAATTACAAATTTACTTGGTCTTATTTCTCTTAATAATAAAAACTCAATCTTCTTGATAAGTGGAATAGTTATAATATTCAGTGTTATTGGAATAAGTAAGCTTGAAGTTGAAAATAGTTTTATAAATTACTTTGATAAGAATACCGAAATTTATAAAGGTATGAAACTTATAGATGAAGAACTAGGTGGAACCACACCTTTAGAGGTTATTATAAAATTTCCGAAGAAAGAAAAGGTAAAAAAATCTGGGGAAGATGACGAATTTGACGATTGGGGCGACGAAGACGATACTAATGATGAAAAATATTGGTTTACCAAAGATAAAATTGATCTAATTACATCTATTCATAATTACTTAGATAGCTTACCTGAAATTGGTAAAGTTCTATCTTTTTCATCTATTATTGAGGTAGCTACTCAATTAAATAACAATAAGCCTTTAGGTACTTTAGAAATGGGTGTGCTTTACTCTAAAATTCCTGATAGCATTAAAAATGAAATCATCGATCCTTATCTTTCTATCAAAGATAATGAAGCTAGGATTAGTTTAAGAATTATAGACTCACAGGAAGATTTAAGACGAAATGATTTAATTAACAAAATTAATTTTGATTTAAAAGATAAATTTGGTTTAGAAGAAAAGGATTATAAGCTAGCCGGTGTCTTAATATTATTTAATAATTTATTACAGAGCCTGTTTAAATCTCAAATTTTAACATTGGGATTAGTTATGATTGGAATATTTTCAATGTTCATAATCTTATTTAGAAATATTAAACTTGCATTGATTGGCGTTGTTCCAAATTTTATTGCTGCTTTTTTTATTTTAGGAATAATTGGATTATTAGGAATACCCTTAGATATGATGACAATAACAATTGCAGCAATTACAATAGGAATTGCAGTAGATAACAGTATTCACTATATTTACAGATTTAAAGAAGAATATAATAAAATAAAAGATTACAACAAAACATTAAAAACTTGTCATTCAAGCGTTGGGGTTGCAATACTTAATACTTCAATTACGATTGTTTTTGGATTTTCAATTTTGGTGTTATCGAAGTTTATTCCAACAATATATTTTGGTGTGTTTACTGGCCTGGCTATGTTACTAGCTATGATATCTGTCTTAACACTGCTTCCTGCTTTAATCTTAATTGTTAAACCATTTAGCAAATCATTTTAATGTTAGAAATCATAAAAGATTTTTACAAAGCAATATCAATAATTGATTTAATTTTTTTAATTTTAACAATTCTTTCTTTGATAAATTGTTACAAAAAAGGCTTTGTTTTAAGTATCCTTTCCATGGCTAAGTGGTTACTTGCATACATAATTACATTAATCCTATTTCCAAAAATTAAGCCATATGTAAAAGATATAATTGATAATGAGTATGTTCTTGATGTTAGTTTGGGTATTGTAATATTTGTAATTGTTATCTTTTTGGTTTTATTAATTAATAAAGGAATTAGTAAAGCAGTTAAATATACAGGAATCGGTGGCTTAGATACAACATTTGGATTCTTTTTTGGTTTTATAAGAGCTTATATTATTTCTGTATGTATCTTTTCAGGTGTTCATATCGTTTATAATTATGATAAATGGCCAATAAATTTT
>CACKIQ010000033.1 GCA_902600245.1 uncultured Pelagibacteraceae bacterium
CTATCCACTATTTGACTCAATCGATTAATTGTATATCTATATACACCTGGCATCGATAAAATCTCTTGCCTTTTATTTGATCCCTCAATTAAAAAAATAGGTAATATAAAGTCATTTGTACTTAAAGTGTTTTCTTGAATCAGTCTTCTTGACCAAGATTCTTTTCTATTTCGTCTAAGTCTAAGATTAGGATATTTACCAATAATCATGTTTTAATTACTTTTAAATTGCGACAAATGTAATATACACATATACAAAAAAAAAGGTAGAAAGCAATCAGGATGACGTTGAAAAATTCAAAAGTAATAGATTTAAATATTAAAAAAGAAGATAGAGTTTTAGATTTTAGCGATTTTCAGAAACAAGAAATTAAGTTCGATATCGAAAAATTGCAAGAAGCTTATCATCAAATAGTTAAGATTAAAAAATTTGAAGATGCTGGTGTAACTCACTTTGGAGCAATATCATTAACTCAAATACCTGGTGATCCTGATTCAATCAAAGGTAATAAGGCTAGAGGAGTATATTGGACAAAACCTGATAAATCAGGAAAAGAAGTAGTTAGAGATGAGTCTCTTGATGAATCGCAATATTCAGAATTTATAAAAGATTATGAAAATACATATTTCAAAGAAGTATATGATGCTCTGTCATCTAGATATAAATTAGGAAGAGTTAGAATTCTATTAAAAGAACCAAGATCAACTTTGAGTTGGCATAGAGATCCTGAGCCAAGATTACATATACCTATAATTACTAACCCTGGCTGTATCATGGTTATTGATAATGTTGCAAAGCACATGGCTGCTGACGGTTCAGTATGGGTCACAAATAATACCAAGTATCACAACGCATTTAATGGTGGTGAAGAGAATAGAATACATTTAGTTGCTTGTGTGTTAGATTACAAATTTAATTAATTTGAAAAAAATATTTATTTCATCAGATCACGCAGGATTTAAATTAAAAGAATCAATAAAAGATTATTTAAAAAATAAAAAAGTAAAATTTGAAGACCTTGGTCCAAAAGATGATAATAGTGTAGATTATCCTGACTATGCACATAAAGTTGCAAAAAAAGTCAAACTTAATAAGAGAAATGTTGGTATTTTAGTGTGTGGATCTGGGACTGGTATGAATATTGCGGCAAATAAGCATAAAAATGTGCGTGCAGCACAATGTTTTAATCTAAAATCAACAAAATTATCCAGATTGCATAATGATGCAAACATTATTACATTAGGTTCAAGATTAATATCTAAAAAAAATGCTTTAAAGTTTATAGGTGTTTTTTTAAATACTAAATTTGATGGTGGGAGACACTTAAAAAGAGTTAAAAAAATATAATTATGTCTAGTGAAAAAAATTATTTAAACGATAGTTATAAAAGTTTCTTTGAAGACAGTTTGTCAGTAAAGGATCCTGAGCTTTATAAAGCTATTAAAGATGAATTAATCAGACAACAGCAGCATATAGAACTAATTGCTTCTGAAAATATAGTTTCTCAAGCAGTATTAGAAGCACAAGGATCAGTTTTAACCAATAAGTATGCTGAAGGCTATCCTGGTAAAAGATATTACAATGGATGTGAGCATGTTGATGTTGCAGAAAATCTTGCGATTGAAAGACTAAAAAAATTATTTAATTGTAAATTTGCAAACGCTCAACCACATTCAGGGGCTCAAGCTAATGGTGCAGTGTTTTTAGCTTTGTTAAGCCCTGGGGATACATTTATGGGTATGAGTTTAAATTCAGGTGGTCATATTACTCATGGATTAAAAATTTCAATGTCCGGTAAATGGTTCAACGCAATAGGATATGATGTTGATAAAAAGTCAGAATTGATTGACTATGATAATGTTGAAAAACTTGCTTTAGAAAATAAACCTAAACTAATAATTGCGGGTGGAAGTGCTTATTCTAGAGTAATTGATTTCAAGAGATTTAGAGAAATAGCAGATAAAGTTGGAGCATATTTAATGGTTGATATGGCACACTTCTCTGGTTTAGTTGCAGGTAAAGGTTATCCTAATCCTTGTGACTATGCACATGTTGTTACATCAACGACACACAAAGTTTTTAGAAGTGCAAGAGGTGGGATAATTTTAACTAATCACGAGGATCTTGCTAAAAAATTTAATACAGCAGTTTTTCCTGGTTATCAAGGTGGACCTTTGATGCATATCATTGCTGCTAAGGCTGCTGGATTTTTGGAGGCTTTACAGCCAGAATTTCAAAATTATATTAAATCTGTTTTAGCAAACGCTAAAATGCTTGCTGAGACATTAAAAAATAATGGATTTAAAATATACTCCGATGGAACGGATACACATTTAATGTTGGTAGATTTAAGGCCTTATAATGTAAAAGGTAATCTTGCAGCTGAAAGTTTATCTAGAGCAAATATTACGTGTAATAAAAATGGTATTCCTTTTGATACAGAAAAACCCATGATTACTTCAGGTATCAGATTAGGAACACAAGCAGCTACAACACGAGGATTTGGATTAAGTGAGTTTAAAACTGTAGGAGAATTAATCACAAAAACTTTAAAAGGTTTGTCTGAAAACCCGTCAGATAATAGCAAAATAGAAGAAGAAGTAAAAAATGAAGTTATTTCTTTAACTTCGTCATTTCCGATATATAAGAACCTTTAGTAAATGATTTGCTCAATATGTAAAAAAGGGGAGACCTCAGTTGTCGACTCTAGACCAACTGAAGATGGTACCGCTATAAGAAGAAGAAGACTTTGTACTTGCGGAGCTCGTTTCACAACTTTTGAAAGAGTTCAATACAGAGAATTAATGGTAGTAAAAAAAAATGGCAGAAAATCTGTGTTTGATAGAGATAAATTATCAAAATCTATTTATATTGCGTTAAAGAAAAGACCCATAGACACCGAAACAATAGAAAAATTTATAAGTCAGGTCTCAAGATCATTAGAGGAAATTGGTCAAAGTGAAATATCTACCAATACAATTGGAACAATGGTTATGGATGGTTTAAAGGATTTAGATCCTGTTGGTTACGTAAGGTTTGCTTCAGTTTATAGAAACTTTAGAGAAGAAAAAGATTTTGTGCAATTCGTGGACAAACTTAATGTCTACAAAAAAACATAAATTTACATTAAAGGATAAATTTTACATGGAGATAGCCTTAGATATGACTAGATCTCGTCATGGACTCACTGGATCAAATCCTTCAGTAGGGTGTGTAATTGTTAAAAATGACAAAATAATTTCTATAGGTCAAACTTCATTTAATGGAAGACCACACGCTGAATCTAATGCAATCAATAATAGTTTCGAAGATTTAAAAGGCTCAAAAATGTATGTTACGCTTGAACCATGTTGTCATCATGGATTAACGCCACCGTGCACAGATTTAATAATAAAATCAAAAATTTCTGAAGTCATATATTCTGTTACAGATATAGATAAAAGAGTAAGTAATAAAAGTTTTAAAATTTTAAATTCAAAAAAAATAATTGTAAAAAAAGGTTTATTAAAAAAAAAAATAGAAAGGTTTTATCATCCTTATTTTTTTAATAGAAAGAAAAAGTTACCTTATGTTACTGGCAAAATAGCTATTTCAAAAAACAATATTATTTACTCTAAGTATCAAAAAAAAATTACAAAAATCATTCAAAAGAACTTTAAAATCAATAATTTTAAATGTTTTCTATCAATTTCTGATGAAAAAAATTATTCAATAGCATTTACTATTATTCAAACATCATGAAATTAGATAAAAATTTTTTTTCAGAAAATATTAAAACCTTAATTTATGCATTAATAATTGCAGTAATTATTAGGTCGTTTTTAGTTCAACCGTTTTATATTCCATCCTCATCAATGGAACCTACTTTATTAGTAGGCGATAGATTATTTGTAACAAAATATACCTATGGTTATAGCAAGCATTCATTTCCTTTTAGCCCTCCAATATTAAACAAAAGAATTATGTTTAGTAGTCCAGAAAGAGGTGATGTAATAGTATTTAAAACACCAGCAGATAATCGAACAGATTATATTAAAAGACTAATCGGTCTACCTGGTGATAAAATTCAATTTATAGACTCTAATTTGTATTTAAATAATTCTGAAATTCTTAAATCTAAAATTAATAACAAAACAACTATTTTCTGCGGAAACAAAAGTATTGATGTTTATAGATTTGAGGAAAAGCTTTCAAATGGAAAAAAGTTTCATACTGTTTATCTAAAAGATTATGCTTACCAAAATTCTGATGTGTTTACTGTACCAAAAGATCATTATTTTTTTTTAGGGGACAACAGGGATTGTTCTAAAGATAGCAGGTACTTAACAAGTGTAGGGTATGTGCATAAAGATAATTTAGTAGGAAAAGCTCAATTTATTTTTTTTTCTTCTGATAAAAAAATAGGAAGTTTTATAGAATTTTGGAAATGGCATAAGTCAATAAGATTTAATAGAACATTTAATATTATTAATTAATGAAAATTAACTATCAAAGTTTAGAAAAAAAAATTTAATTAAAATTTAAAAATAAAGATCTACTTATTCAAGCCCTCACACATAAAAGCTTTAATCCAAATAAAAATAATGAAAAGATAGAGTTTCTGGGCGATAGAGTTCTTGGCTTGGTGATAGCAAAAAAGCTTTTAGAAATTTATCCTGAGGAAAAAGAAGGTATTCTTGATAAAAAATTTGCATCGTTAGTGAATAAAAAAACTTGTTTGGATATAGCAAAAAAAATCGATTTAGCTAATTACGTAAAAACATTTAACCCCAATAATAAAAAAATAAAAATTGAGGACAAAATTATATCTGATAGCTGTGAAGCATTAATTGGTGCAATATATCTTGATAAAGGCTTTACAATTGTTGAAAAAATAATTTTAAATTTGTGGCAAAATCATATTGAAAAAAGTGTCGTTACTGAAATAGATGCGAAAACAAAGTTACAGGAACTAACTTTAAAAAGATTTAAAAAATTACCTACTTATAAATTAATTTCAAATACAGGTCCTCGACACAAACCTATATTTAAAGTTGGAGTAAAATTGCCTGATACAAAATATTTCATAGCTACTGGAAAATCAAAGAAGGAAGCTGAACAAAATGCTGCTTTAGAATGTTTAAAAAATACAAATAAAAAATGAATTGGTCAAACGAAGGATTTTTAATAAGCAAATATAGATATAATGAAAATTCATTAATTGCCGAAATATTTACAAAAGATAAAGGAAAGATATCAGGAATTATATTTGGCGGTACTTCAAAAAAAATCAAAAATTATCTTCAAGTGGGTAACAAACTCCATATTAATTACAATTCTAAAAATGATAATAGAATAGGTTATTTTAAAATTGAAATTTTAAATGCCTATACCCCTTTATATTTTGATCACAAACAAAAGTTATCCTGTATTACATCTGCTATGAATTTAATTAAAATTTTGACTGCAGAGTCTCAATCTAACGATAAAGTTTATTTTATAATTCAAAATTTATTTTTAATTTTAAAAGAAAAAGACTGGTTAAAAAAATATATATTTTGGGAATTAGAGTTACTTAAAATATTAGGATATGACTTAGCGTTAGAAAGCTTAGTTGAAAAAGATTTAGACGGCAACAAAACAGTATATTATGCCAGTTCTTTAAATGAAAAAAAATATGTACCTAATTTTTTGATTGAAAAGGACATTGAGGTTAATGATCTAGATACTCTATTAAACGGTTTGAAATTAGTAAGTGATTACTTAGATAAAACCATTTTAAGACCCAATAACTTAAATTATCCAAATAGCAGATTGTTGTTCTTGAATACTTTAAAATAATTACCTAATTATTTTATCAATTCTATCAGCATAATAGCTTACTATAGCGTTAGCGCCAGCTCTCTTGAACGCAACCAAACTTTCGTATATTGCATCTTTACTAATTAATTTTTTTGCTATTGCTGTTTCTATTAGACTATATTCCCCTGATACTTGATAAGCAAAAACTGGTAATTTAAATTGATCTTTAACATACTTTATAATATCTAAGTAGGGCATACCCGGTTTTACCATTACCATATCAGCACCTTCTTTAATATCTAATGCAACTTCTCTTAAAGCTTCATCAGAATTCCTATAATCCATCTGATAAGTTTTTTTGTCTCCTTTTAAAGAGCCTTTAGATCCAACAGCATCTCTAAAAGGTCCATAGAAGCTAGAGGCATATTTTGCAGCATAAGATAATATTTGAACGTTTTGAAAATTATTTTTATCTAAAGCTTTTCTTATTTTCCCAACTCTACCATCCATCATATCTGATGGGGCAATAACATCACAACCCATCTCTGCCTGAAGTAATGACTGATTAATCAGCACATCTATAGTCTCGTCGTTTAAAATAGTGTTAGATTTTATTAAACCGTCATGACCATGTGATGTGTAGGGATCTAATGCTACATCACACATTATACCTAT
>CACKIQ010000034.1 GCA_902600245.1 uncultured Pelagibacteraceae bacterium
TGAAAAGAGATTTAAGTCAAAAAAAAGAACACTGTGTGCTCCTCCAGCACCACCAAGTGGTTTATATTTATTTAGAGTTCTTTATTAATTGATTTTTATTGCTCATAGCAAACTTTTTATTTATTCGCCATCTAGACTCAGCTCTTACAATATAGCCACAACAGTTTTTTGATTTACATTTACAAGGAAATTGTTTGTAGTTTTCATCATAACCAAATCCATAATCACAGGTAAACTCCTCACCTTTTTTAATATCTTTGATTGCTTTGACCCAAACTTTCAATCCCTTTCCATCGTAATCACAATTATTATCACAAGAATGATTAATTAAACCCGCGGTATTCCATGAAAAATCTCCATCTAGGTCGTATCTTTTATTTATTGTAAATAAATATATCGGTTTACTATTATCGTACTTATCAGAGTCTTGTGTTTGTTTTTTTGTTATAAGTTTTCCAACATAGTCAATTATTTTAGTTCCTTCTTTAATGTCGCGAGTTGCATAAAGTCCTCTCCCTTTATTATCAATGCCTGATTTTTTTATTTTATATAACTTCATGAAATTTTTTATTTAGAGTTTTCTTAAGAATTATCAATTAAATTCTAAAAGAGCATCAACGTGTCTTTTAGTGCTGTCTCGAAGTGCATTTAGGTCATAACCGCCCTCTAAAATTGAAACAACTTTTCCATTACAAAACTTTTTAGAAGTCTCTAATACTCTTTTGGTAATAGTAAAATAATCCTCTGTTTTTAAATTAAATTGAGCGAGAGGGTCATCTTCATGGGCGTCAAAACCAGCGCTAATCAATACAAATTCTGGTCTAAACTCTTCCAATTTTTTTAACACACGGTCAAATACGTTTAAATATTCTTCTGAACTTATGCCAGCTGGTAAAGGTATATTAAAGATATTGTTAAATTTACCTCTTTCTTGTTCTGAACCAGTCCCTGGGTAATAGGGATATTGATGAGTTGATATAAAAAGAACATTTTCATTTTCATAAAAAATATCCTGTGTTCCATTACCGTGATGTACATCAAAATCTATTATTGCAACTTTCTTATATTTATATTTTTTCAACAAATAATTTGCACCAATACTCACTGAATTTAAAATGCAAAAACCAGCAGCTTTATTTTGTGAACTATGATGTCCAGGAGGTCGAACACTACAGAATGCATTTCTAAATTCTTTTTTTTCCACACCATCAATTGCAGAAATTATTGATCCAACTGCATCGAAAGTTGCGTCTTTGCTTCCAGGTGAAATGATTGTGTCACCATCAAGTGAAGAGAAACCTTTTTTTGGGAAAGAACTTTTTACTAAATTTAAGTAATTTGTTTCATGTGTGGTTAATAGAATATCATCTGAAACTTTTGATGGTTTCTTCCATATAAGATTTTTATAATTAAGTTTTTTAAAATTTTCTACTATGACCGATACTCTTGCTATCTGTTCTGGATGCCCAGGACCTGTGTCATGATTTTGAGATGTGTCTGATGTAATTAAACCAGTTTTCACTTAAAATAGTTATCTAAGATTTTGCTATAAATTAAAGTTAATCTTTTTAAATCAGATAAGGACACACACTCCCCTACCTTATGCATAGTTTTTCCCACTAATCCAAATTCTAAACATGGAGCTATTTTTCTTATGAATCTAGCATCCGAAGTACCGCCAGTCGTAGATAATTTCGGTTTAATTTTAGTAATTTTTTTAATTGTATTTTGAATCATAAATGTAGTTTTGTTGGGTTTAGTTAAAAAGGCCTCACCAGAAACACTATATTCAATTTTAAATTTTGATTTATTTTTATTACAAATTTTTTTAATTATTTTGTTAATCTTACTCTTTAATTTGAAAGATGTATGTTTGTTGTTAAATCTTATATTAAAGGAAGCACTAGCCAATCCTGGAATTACATTATCAGCTGAATTATCAATGTTAATTTTTGTTATTTCTAAATTTGTAGGTTGAAAATCTTTTGTTCCTTTATCAAATTTAATTTCTTTTAACTCTTTTAGTATTTGGACTAAAGCTGTTGATGGATTGTTAGCTCTGTTAGGGTAAGCCACATGACCTTGAATACCAATGACAGTCAATTTACCAGTCATACTACCTCTACGACCAATTTTAATCATTTCTCCTAATTTATTTGGATTCGTAGGTTCTCCTACTAAGCAAAAATCTATTTTTTCTTTTCTTTTTATCAAATACTCAACAACTTTTTTTGTTCCATTAATTGCAATTCCTTCTTCGTCCCCAGTAATTAAAAGGCTAATAGACCCATAGAATTTTTTATTTATTTTAGCAAAATTACTTACCGCAGTAACAAATGCAGCTATTGAGCTTTTCATATCATTTGCACCTCTCCCAATTAAGTATCCTTTCTTAATAGTAGGTTTGAATGGATTAACAATCCAATCATTCAAATTCCCAGGTGGCACTACATCCAGATGGCCTGCATAACAAAAATTTGGACTTGTGGTACCAAGTCTTGCATAAAGATTTTTTACAGGATAACTATTTTTATCTTTGAACTCGAGCATTTTAGTTTTAAAGCCAAGTTTTTTTAATTTTTTTTCTAAAAATTTAATTACACCAGCATCAGTTTTTGTAACAGATGGAAACCTAATTAGCTCTTTAGCTAATTGCAGTTCGTTAATTTTTTGCATTTTTATTCTCTTAAAAGATCATTAACCGATGTTTTTGATCTTGTTTTTTCATCAACTTGTTTAATTATTACCGCACAATATAAAGATGGTGCTTGTGGATTGTTTTTATCTGGCAAAGATCCTGGAACCACCACTGAATAAGGTGGAATTTTTCCAAAAGTAATTTCACCTGTTTTTCTATTAACAATTTTTGTTGATTGTCCAATGTACATCCCCATACTTAAGACTGAGCCTTCCCCAACTATTACACCTTCTACTACTTCGGACATTGCTCCTAAGAAAACATTATCTTCAATAATTGTAGGTAATGCTTGAGCAGGTTCTAATACACCTCCAACTCCAGTACCAGCTGAGATATGACAATTTTTTCCAATCTGACAACAACTTCCTGCACGACTAAATGTATCCATCATAGTACCTTCATCAATGTATGCTCCAATATTTACATAACAGGGCATCAAAACCGCATTTTTTCCTACAAAAGATCCTTTTCTTACTGGTGAATTAGGCACCATTCTAAAACCAGCATTTTCATGATCTTCTTTTGTCCATCCAGCTGTTTTCCCTTTAAGTAAATGAGCTTTGTCATACCAACTGCTGTATGGACCATTTAAATTTTCCATTGGATACATTCTAAAACTTAGCATGATAGCTTTTTTTAGGTATTGATGAGTAATCCATTCTCCATTGATCTTTTCAGCTACTCTTGCTTTTCCACTATCTAAATCATCAATAATTTGATCAATAGCATCCTTTAAAGATTTATCTGAATTTTGATTTACTTGGTCTTTATTTTTCCAAGCTTCATTTATAATATTTTCAATACTCATAATTTTATGAGTTTTTTAATAACCTTATTTCTTTTAAAAATAAAGAAAGATTTTCTATTTTGTAATCGATATACTCTTCGTCAGACTCTTTTTTACCCCAGTACTCATCATTGATTAACCAAACTGTTTTTGCTCCTCTTTCCTTTCCAATAGATAAGTTTTTTGCTATATCTTCAATATAAAGTGTCTCGGTTGGATCGATTTGAAATTTTTTGACCATAAGGTCAAATGCTTTTGCTGCAGGTTTTGGACTGTATTCAGCATCAACAATATCAAATACACCATCAAATTGATCATCAATTCCTAAGTGAGTAGTAATATTTTTAACATGTTCTTTGCTACCATTTGTAAACACAAATTTGTTTAGATTAATATTTTCTAGTTCATTTCTTAAAATAGTGTCTTTTTCTAAAAAATCTAAATTAATATCATGTACGTAGTCTAAAAATTCTTTTGGAGGTATATCATGATGGATCATTAAACCGTTAAGACTAGTGTTGTATTTGTGAAAATAATTTGTTTGTAATTCTTTTGCTTCTTTTAAACCTACATTCAATTTATTTGAAATATATTGTGTCATTTTTTTACTGACCTGTCCAAATACTCCTTCAAGATCAGCATACAGTACACCGTCGCAATCAAACAAAATGTTCTTAATATTTTTTAATTCTTTCATTGTCTTATTAAGGTCCCTGACCCCTTATCAGAGAATATTTCCCATAAACATGAATGTGGCTTTGTACCATTAATTATACCTACAGCAGTGACACCATTATTAATTGCATCTAAGCATGCATTTATTTTAGGTATCATACCTTCTGTAATAGTTTCATCTTTAATCATTTTAAGAACCTCAGATGAAGAAATTTCCTCTATTAATTTCTTATTTTTATCTAGAACACCATCAACATTCGTCATCAATAAAAGTCTTCTTGATTTTAAAGATTTTGCTACGGCCATTGCTGCAGTATCTCCATTAATATTATATGTTTGGTTTTCTTTACCTAATCCTAATGGAGAAATTATAGGAATTTTATTTTGATTAATTATATTTAATATTTGTTCATTATTAATCTCATTTGGTATTCCTACAAATCCTAGCTCTTCTGCTTCTGGTATAGTTTTTATAACATTATTATTTTTTGTGTGAATAGAGATTGCCTCTGTGCCTTTGTCTTTTAAAGAATCAACAATATCATTATTAAAATCAATCAAAACAGATTCAACAATATCAATTATACTTTTGTCAGTTACCCTTAGTCCTCTTATAAATTTTGATTGAATGTTTGATTTTTCTAGCTCTCTTTTAATTCTAGGTCCACCACCGTGTACTACAACTGTTGCAAGGCCCAATTTATTTAAAACACTAAGATCAGTTATAAAGTTATTAAATACGTTTCTATCAATTAAAACGTTTCCACCATATTTAATTACTATTAAATCATTTTTGTATTTTTCAATATATTTAGTAACTTCATTTAATGGTGGCCCGTCTTTAGGTAATATATTTTCAAGGTCCATTAATTTTTTTTAAATTATTAGGTTACAGTTTTAACTGTTGTACGTTTCATTATTACAACTTGCTGAGCCATCGTTAAAATATTATTAACTGTCCAATAAATTACTAACCCACTTGGGAACGGTGCAAGAATTACTGTTAAAAATAAAGGAAAAAACATAAATATTTTTGCTTGCATTGGATCTGTTGGAGCCGGATTTAACTTCTGTTGTACCCACATACTGACCCCCATGGCGACGGGCCATGCCCCAATAACAAGGAAAGAAGGTACATCATATGGAAACAATCCGAATAAATTAAATATAGAAGTAGGATCTTTAGCACTTAAATCTTGTATCCAACCGAAGAAAGGCATGTGACGCATTTCTATCGTTACAAATAAAACTTTATACAAAGCAAAAAAAACAGGTATTTGAATTAAAATTGGCAAACATCCGGACATGGGATTTACCTTTTCTTTTTTATAAAGAGCCATCATTGCTTGTTGTAATTTCATTTTGTCATCTTTGTGTACTTCCTTAAGTCTTGTCATTTCAGGCTGTAGAGCTTTCATTTTAGCCATGCTTCTGAATGAAAAATTAGCAAGTGGAAAAAATGCTACACGAATACAAACAGTAACAGCAATAATTGCTAATCCATAATTACCAAATATTTTAAAGAAATATTCTAAAGCAGTGAACAGAGGACGTGTTAAAAAGTATAAGAAACCCCAATCAATCGTGAGATCAAATTTATCAATTTTTAAAGATTCTGCATACCCATCAATTACGTCAACTCTTTTTGCAGCCACTATTACTTGCAAGTTTTCTTCTATAGAGGAATTTCCAGTTAACTCTAATGGTTCTGTTGTAACAAAGTTTATTCTGTACTTATTTTTGTAATCCATCGTAGTTTTAAATTCTTTTTCTCTGGGTGGAATAAGTGTTGATATGTAATATTTATCTCCGATACCTAACCATCCTTTTTGAGCTGTTTTTGAAAATTTTTTTTCTTGAATATCGTCATAATCTTCCTCGATTAATTCTTCATCTAATGTAGCGATAGGGCCCTCATGAAGGATATAAAAGTCAGTTAATCCCTCTGGAATTTGATTTCTTATAATTTGCCCATAAGAATAGAAGTCGTAGTTTTTATCAGTAGAATTTATAACTCTTTGTTTTATGGTAAATAAAAACTTATCATCCAAAGAAATTTCTTTTTCAAAAGTTATTCCTTGGTCATTTGTCCAATTTAGTTTTATAGGAGATTGATCTGTTAACTTATTATTTCCAGAAACCGACCAAATTGAATCTGCATTTGGAATATC
>CACKIQ010000035.1 GCA_902600245.1 uncultured Pelagibacteraceae bacterium
TTTGGTTATTTTTGTCATTGGATCTTTTTTTTCTGAGAATTCAATGGCACTTAATGCATTTAAATGGATTGGCATAGTTTATTTATTATATTTAGCTTATGATATTTATAAATCTCGACCAAAAAGTATTTCAAATGAAGGAGAAATAAAAAAAAGCAACTTATCTTTTTTTAGAGATGGTTTTTTAGTTGCTGGTACAAGTCCTAAGGCTTGGATGTTTTTTCCTTTTATTTTTCCTCAATTTCTTGACTTTAATTCTAATTTATTGGTTCAATTTGTAATTTTAATCACAACTTACATTGTTTTAGATTTTTTATCTTTGATTGGCTACGCAATGCTCGCACAAAAATTAATAAAATGGATAACTGCTAATCCTAAAACAATTAATACAATTTCTGCGAGTGTTTTAGTAATTATTGCCGTAATAATTGTTGTAACTCAACAATATTAATTAGATTTGGCCTTTATTGCCACTTGCATAAAATAAAATTTCTTTATTTAATCATTACATAATTAATTAATTAAAGAGGAAATAAAATGAGATCAAATAAAATAATTTTAAGTTTTGTTTCTGCATTAGTAATTTTATTTTCAACTTCTGTTGCATCTTTTGCAAAAGTAGTTGGCGACAAAATTATTTTAGGTGCCGCGATTTCCTTAACTGGTAAATACTCATCTAATGGTGTTCATACTCAAAATGGTTATAACATGGCCGTTGATAGAATTAACAGCATGGGTGGTGTTAAAGTTGGTGGAAAGACTTATAAGTTTGACATTATTTATTACGATGATGAGTCAAACCCTAAGAGAGCTGCACAGCTTGCAGAAAGATTGATATCACAAGATGGTGTTGAGTTTATGCTTGGCCCTTACAGTTCTGGTCTAACTAAAGCGATTGCTCCAGTGACTGAAAAATATGGTGTTCCAATGGTTGAAGCAAATGGTGCATCTAGATCTTTGTTTACAAAAGGTTACAAATATCTATTTGCTGTATTAGCCCCAGCTAATTTATATCTTGATGTTGCTATTGATTTAGCAGTTGAAAAGAATAATGGAAAACCAGTGACAGTAGCAATGGCATTTGAACAAGATGCGTTTTCTCAAGATGTTAGATTGGGAGTTTTAGATGCAATTAAAAGAACTGGCTCAAAAAAAGTAATTGATGATAAATTACCAAAAGAGTTAAATGATATGGCTGCAACATTAGTCAAAGTTAAACAAATGAAGCCAGATGTTCTTGTTGTATCAGGTCATACAAAAGGTGCACTTACTGCAATTAGACAAATTGCTGAAATGAAGGTAGATGTTCCAATGTTAGCTATGACTCACTGTGATGCTGCTAAGCTATCAAAACAGCATGGCAAAAACTCACAGTACGCATTATGCGCTTCTCAATGGCACAAAACATTAACATATAAAGATAATTTCTTTAAAGATGGAATGACTTATGCGGCTGACTTTGAGAAAGAGTTTGGATATGATCCACCTTATCAATCTGCAGAATCTTCTGCTGCATTGTTAGTATTTAAAGATGCTTTTGAGAGAGCAAATTCGTTTGATCAAAAGAAAGTAAGAGACGCTCTTGCAGCTACTAACATGCAAACATTCTATGGAAATATTAAATTTGCACCTGGTGGTCAAAATGTTGACAAACCTATGGTGCTTTTCCAAGTAATGTGTGATGACTCAGGAAAATGTGAGAACAAAGTTGTTGCGCCAACTAAATGGGCATCAGCTAAGTTAATACATCCTGTTCCTAAGTGGTCAGAAAGATAAAATAAAAAATATTAAAGCCCCCTAGTATTAGGGGGCTTTTTTTTATATAACCCAAATACTTTTTATGGATTTCATGGTTTTCCAATATCCGATGATAACGGTCCAAGCTTGCTTGGATGGAATCCTTCTTGGAATTTTATTTGCATTGATCGCTTACGGGATGGCTCTTCAATGGGGAGTGATGAATATAATTAATATTGCACAAGGAGATCTTGTTATTCTGGGAGGATATATTGCTTATTTTATGTATCTTTATGGAATTCACCCAGCATGGGGTGTGATTGTTGCACCTGTAATAATGTATTTCCTTGGTGTTCTAATTTACAAATTAGTTATTAATAAAGTAGTAGATAGAGACTTGTTTATCTCCATATTAGCAACTTTTGGAATAAGCATTCTATTCATGCAATTAATGAATTTTGCATTTGGTGCAGACGTTGTCCTTGCAAACTCAGATTATGGAACAACGATGTTGTTTAACAATAATGTCGTGTTACCAAACTCAAAATTGTTTTCAGCTTTTATAAGTATTTTATTCGCAATATGTCTAGTAATTTACATGAAAAAATCTAAGCTTGGACGTGCAATTAGAGCTACTGCACAAAATGCTAGAGCTGCTAAAATTTTAGGTGTAGATACAGAAAAAGTTTATGCAGCAACATTTGGAATTAATGCTGCTCTTTGTGGTGTTGCTGGAGCTTTAATTTCGATAACATTTACAATTCACCCTTACATGGGATTACCATATACAATTCGTTCATTTATGATCGTTATTGTTGCGGGCTTAGGAAACTTACCAGGAGTTGCAATGTCTGGTATGGGCCTTGGTGTATTTGAAGAATTTGCAGACTATATTCTAGGAACAGAATTTAGAATTGGTTCTGTATTTTTACTATTAGTATTAATTTTAGTTTACAGAAGATTTAAACTTTCGAGAAAAAGAGAGTACCTAAAGTGAAAAAAGTTGAAATTACAGATGATACTGGAAAATTAATTAAAGTTGATATCGAAAAATTTAAAAAACATATAGATGAATATCATTTAAATGGATCTAGCGTGCATGAAGAAAATGGACATTACTTCACAGTTGACCAAAAATTTAGAGATAAAATAAACAGCTTATATGAACAAGAATAATTTAATTTTATACTCTGGTATTTTGATTTTTGGTTTAGCAGCCCCATTCCTTTTTCCAGCTTTTAAAGTTCAGTTGTCAATACTATGTGTGTTGATAGTTCTTGCGACCACTTGGAATATCCAAGGTGGGGAGATGGGTTATAATTCATTTGGAAATATCTTGTTTTATGGTCTCGGCATGTACCTTTGTGCATCGGTTCAAGTTGGAATGTTCTTTCCATTAGCGGAATGGACAGAGAGTGGTGGTGAAAAAACATTTGTTCATACTCCTGCTCAATTTTTTCAAGGAATGGCTGTTGGGTTAGTTGTTGCAGCTATAGTTCCAACCATTATTGCTGGTTTAATTGGATATTCAATTTTAGGTCTAAGAGGGCATTACTTTGCAATCTGTACATTAGGTTTAGGAGTGGCAGCAGGTGAAATTTCTGGAGGAATAGAAATTATTGGCGCAGGTCAAGGATTTACAACACCCCCATTTCCAGACGTTGGGAGTTTAGAAGCAAGAGGAGAGTTTTTTTATTTCTTAAGTTTCTTTACCTTAATTCTGACATTTATTGCAGTGCGTTCAATTTATTCTACAAGATTTAAATTAATTCTTAATGCTATCAGAGACAATGAAGATAAAGCTGAAGCAATGGGTATTGAAACAATGAAATATAAAATTATTGGCTGGATGATCTCAGCTTTCTTTTGCGGATTAGCTGGTGGAATAATGGGTGGATTAGTTGGTTATATAGACTCTACTGATGTTGCCTTTGACGGAAGAGAGATGGGAGTATTCATGGTATTGATGGCAATACTTGGTGGAAAAGGAACACTTTGGGGTCCAATTATAGGTGCAACTATATTTCATATATTTAAAGAGGGTTTTTGGACATTCTTTTTAGGTTGGCAGTATGTAGCTCTTGGAGTTTTGATTGTTGTAATTGTAATTTATTTCCCAGAAGGAATTATGGGATGGTTAAGAGAAAAATATCCTGAACGATTTGGTGAGGTAGTAGATGAGAAAGATCGTAAAGCACAGGTAGAACTTTAATGAGCATTTTAGAAGTAAGCAATGTAAGTAAATCATTTGGTGGCGTTAAAGCTAATGTTGACATTTCAATGAATGTTGAAAAAGGTAAGATAGTTGGCTTGATTGGACCTAACGGCTCAGGTAAAACTACTTTGTTTAATTCAATTGTAGGGACTTACCCAATAGATAATGGATCTATTAAATTTAATGGTAAAGAAGTTTCAGAGTTACCGGTCCCGGTTATTGCTAAATTAGGCCTTCTAAGAACTTTTCAACAAACTAGAATTTATGGAAAACTTAACTGCATAGAAAATATGCTAATAAGTCATAAAGGCAGTGATGCAAATTTAATGAAAATATTTTCTAAAATTCCAAAAGAATTAACTGAAAAAGCAGAAAATCTATTAAATTTTGTAGGATTATATCAAAAAAGAAAACTAAGAGCTGGAGACCTATCTTTTGGTCAGCAAAAATTGTTAGAACTGGCAATGGCATTGATGAATGAGCCAGAAATGCTACTGCTAGATGAGCCTACAGCTGGAATTAATCCTACACTAATAAATGGTATTATTGATAGATTAATTAAAGTAAATCAAGATTTTGGAATAACACTTTTAGTGATTGAGCATAACATGAGAGTGATTATGCAATTAGCAGAAAATATTTTCTGTTTAGCTCATGGTAAAATGTTGGCCAATGGATCACCAGATGAAATTAAAAATGATAAACGTGTTATTGATGCGTACTTAGGAGCTCAATAATGGCTAATCAATATGAGGTATTAGGAAAAGCTCCAACACCAGAAGATCTAAAAAAATTATCTCCAAATGAAGTTCATTTAACAATTAAAAATTTAAATGCAGGATATGGAAAAATGGAAATTTTACATAATTTTGATTTATTTGTGAATAAAGCCCAGTCTTTGTGTTTGATTGGTCCCAATGGTGCAGGCAAATCTACAATTCTTCACTCAATATATGGTTTTACAAATATTTTTTCTGGTCAAATTGAACTTGAAGGAAAAGAAATTACTAATCTTACCCCAGCAGAAAAGTTAAAGTCAGTTGGTATAGCTTATATATTACAGGATAATTCTGTATTTCCAGATATGACAGTAGAAGAAAACTTATTAATGGGAGGATACATAAAAGAAAAAACTGATGAATCATTTGAGGAGGCTGAAAGAATTTTTGAAAAGTATGAAAGGTTAAGAAATAGAAGAAACCAACCTGCAAAAGTTTTATCTGGAGGTGAGAGAAGATTACTAGAAATATCTAGAGCTTTAGTTATGAAACCTTCAGTACTTTTAGTAGATGAACCATCTATTGGACTTGAACCTAGATATATTGAAATGGTTTTTGAAATATTAAGAGATCTTCAGCAAAATGAAAAAAAAACAATCATTCTAGTTGAGCAAAATGCCAAAAAAGGATTAGAGTTTGCAGATATTGGATACGTTTTAGTATCTGGGCAAACTGCCATTGCAGGTAAAGGAGATGATTTACTTCAAAATCCTGATGTTGGTAGACTGTTCCTAGGTGGATAATGATTAATAAAAATTTTTTCTTTAAAGGATATAGATCTATATTTACCCATGATAGTCCAGCTATTGCTCTTACTTGTTGCTTTATAGCTATTGGAGCTCTATTTAAAAATTTAGGTTTTAATATTCAGGAAAGTATTTTTTCAACTGTCTTAACTTATGCTTTACCAGGCTCACTAGTAATGGCTGAGTCCATGTTAATTGGAGCATCTTTGTTAAATATTTTTTTGGCGGTATGGATTGTTAATGCAAGACTTTATCCAATGGCTGTATCTTTATTTCCGTTAATGATGCATAGAAGTCAACCTAAGTGGAAGTATTATTTTTCATGTCATTTCATTGCTATTTCCGCATGGCTAATCATGAAAAGCAATTATAAAAACATTCCAAAGAAACATAGAATTGATTATTGGATTGGTATTGGAAGCGCAACAGTAAGTGTATCAGTAATTGGAACATTTTTAGGTTTCTCTTTCTCTGAGTATTTGAATAAAGATATGATGTTGGGTTTAGCAATTCTTAATCCAGTTTATTTTCTATGTATGATGATTGGTGCATCAAAAACTATTCCAGTTACGCTGTCTGTTTTGCTTGGAACAATATTGGGACCAATTATTTATTTATTTTCACCTGAGTGGTCAATTTTGATAGCAGGTATAATTGGTGGAACCTTAGCTTATCTAGTAGGAGAGCACAGTGTCAGCTAATATTGTTTACGCAATTCTTGTTACGTCTTTAGCAACATTTTTGTCTAGATTTCTGGGCGCTCTAACATCCGAGGGTATAAAAGAAACTTCCAAGCTTTTTAAGTGGTTTAAT
>CACKIQ010000036.1 GCA_902600245.1 uncultured Pelagibacteraceae bacterium
TACTTTTGAAAATAGCACATAGAGAAAAAATAACTTTATTTGGTATAAGCGCGAAGTATGTAGATGCTTTAAGAAAGTTAAAACCAAAATTAAATTACAAATTCAAACTTAATAATTTAAGAACGATTTGTTCAACTGGCTCACCTCTTTCAAATGAAAGTTTTAAATATGTTTATAAGCATATTAAAAAAAATGTTCACTTGTCGTCTATTTCTGGTGGCACTGACATTGTATCATGTTTCGTATTAGGAAATTTGTATCAGCCAGTAAATATAGGTGAAATACAAAATAAAGGTTTGGGTTTAGATGTAGATGTTCTAAGTGATAAAGGCAAGTCTTTAAAAAATATTAAAGGAGAACTCGTTTGTAAAAATCCCTTTCCATCAATGCCTTTAAAGTTTTGGAATGATAAAAATGATCTTAAATTCAGGAATGCTTATTTCAATAGATTTAAAAATATTTGGCATCATGGAGATTATGCAGAGATAAAGAATAATGGTGGGTATATAATTCATGGAAGATCAGATACTACCTTAAATCCAGGAGGCGTTCGACTTGGAACAGCAGAAATATATTCAGAAGTTGAGAAGTTTAAAGAAATAAAAGAATCTATAGTTGTAGGACAATCATGGGATAATGATGTTAGAATAGTTTTATTTATTGTAATGAGCAAAAATTCTTCATTAACAAGAGGATTAATTAACAAAATAAAGTTACAAATAAAAAAAAACGCATCTCCTAGACATGTGCCTAGTAAAATTATTGTTGTGAAAGATATACCCAGAACAAAAAGTGGTAAAATAGTAGAACTAGCGGTTAAGAGCAAGATAGAAGGAAGTGAAATTAAAAACATTGAAGCTTTAGCAAATCCTGAAGCACTTGAACAATATAAAAATATAAGAGAATTAAATATTTAAATATAAAATTAACCACCAGGTCCTAAATTAGAAGGCTTTATTTTAATAATTTTCCATACTCCAGATGCAGAAGTAATTATTTTATCATTACACTTTAGCTCGCAAAATAAAAAGACAAGAGTGTTTGTTTTTTTTAAAATTTTTGTATGTCCAATAATTTCATCTCCTACCTTTGAGGCACCTATAAATTTTATATCTAAAGAGATAGTTACACATGGAGCATTTCCTGCAGCTCTATGTGCAGCTGTTCCTGCACCTGCATCTATCAAAGCAGATAAATAGCCTCCGTGAGTAATTCCTGCAGCATTTAAATGATTTTCATTAATTATAGACTTAAATTCATATTCAGTATCTGAAATAGATCTAAACAAAACACCCCCATTGTGTTTCATAAATCCAGGTTTGATACTTATTTGCTCAAATTTATTGATCATAATTTTTTATAATACAAAAGTTAAGATTAATAAAATAATTAAAATAATTATAAAAAAATAAATTACTGATTTTTGTAAAGATATTTTTAAAAGCCAATCTAACATTTCTATTTCCTTTTTGGTGGACCGCCCAGAACTCGAATCTGGAATCTCCCGGTTCGTAGCCGAGCGCCTTATCCAATTTGGCCAGCGGTCCCTTTAAAATAATATATTCCATATATCAAAGTTTTTGATGTAATTTAACTTATAAAATATTAAGTTAATTACTTTATGAGTAATAAACCAAACGATGTTGTAATTACGTCTGCGCTAAGAACTCCAATAGGAAGATACAAAGGTTCATTAAAAAATCTTAGTGCATCAAAATTAGGATCAATAGTAATTAAAGAGGTAATTTATAAATCAAAATTAGATGTAGAAGAAATTGATGAAGTAATAATGGGGCATGTTTTAACTTCTGGACTTGGTCAAAACCCTGCTAGACAAGCTTCGATTGGAGCTGGAATACCAGTTTCAAAACCTGCTCATATAGTCAATCAGGTTTGTGGATCTGGATTAAGATCTGTTGTGTCAGGATATCAATCAATAAGTTTAGGAGAAAATCAAATCATTGTTGCAGGGGGTCAAGAAAATATGTCTAGAGCAACTCATGCAATTTATTATAGAGAAGATAAAAAATTTTCTGAAAAAGAGTTAGTAGATACAATGATGAAAGATGGTCTATTAGATTCATTTAATGATTATCATATGGGTGTTACAGCTGAGAACGTTGCTGAAAAATATAAAATTTCAAGAGATCAACAGGATAACTTTTCTTTAAATTCTCAGAAGAAAACAGAAAAAGCCTATAACGAAAATAAATTTAAAGACGAGTTGATTAAGTTGCAAATTGAAGATCAAAATAAAAAATTTATATTTGAAAAAGATGAACACCCTAGAGAAAATTTAAATTTAGATGATTTAAAAAAGCTAAAAACAGTGTTCAAAGAAAATGGAACAGTAACACCTGGAAATTCTTCAGGGATAAATGATGGTGCAGCAGCTTTAGTATTAATGTCTAGGGAGCAAGCTGATAAAAAATTTTTAGAACCAATGGTTAAAATTAAATCTTGGGCTACTTGTGGTGTTGAACCTTCATTAATGGGACTTGGACCTATACCTTCAATCCAAGAGGCTTTATCTAAAGCAAATTGGAAAATGGATGAGGTGGACTTATTTGAGATTAATGAAGCCTTCGCAGCTCAAAGTATTGCAGTAATAAAAGAGCTAAAAATTCCTGAACACAAAGTTAATGTTAATGGGGGAGCAATTGCTTTAGGTCATCCAATCGGAGCTTCTGGGTCAAGAATTTTGATTACACTAATTCATGAAATGATAAAGCAAGATAAAAAAAAAGGTTGTGCGGCACTCTGTATAGGTGGTGGCATGGGAATAGCCATGTGTATTGAGAGAAGCTAAAAAGCCTAAATTTCAATTATTTTTTTATTTTATGTATAATAAAAAGATAAGATTAAAGAAAAAACCTTATTAATGTGATAAAATAAAATCCAATAATGTTTTTTTATGTATATAAAACATTTAAAAAATGAGCGAAAAATTAGTTGTTCCTGACATTGGTGATTTTGAAAATGTTGAAGT
This sequence comes from uncultured Pelagibacteraceae bacterium, assembly GCA_902600245.1. Lineage (GTDB taxonomy): Bacteria > Pseudomonadota > Alphaproteobacteria > Pelagibacterales > Pelagibacteraceae > Pelagibacter. The sequence continues at coordinate 2,990 of CACKIQ010000036.1, forward strand.
TATAGAGATTCTTGTTAAAGCAGGTGATCAAATTAAAGAAAACGATCCAATAGTCACAATTGAAAGTGATAAGTCAAGCGTTGAAATTCCTTCCACAGTTACTGGAAAAATAGATAGTGTAGCTGTTAAGGTTGGTGACAAAGTTTCAAAAGGAGATTTGCTACTTAATCTTACATCATCATCAAAAACGTTATCAGAAAGTAGTCTGCCTAAAGATACAGAAAATATAATTAAACAGGCTGAAGAAGCTATGGTTGAAAAAAAAGAGGAGAAAGAAATTTCTACTGAACCAATAATAGAGAAAAAACAATCTACAACTCAAGTAGTTAATGGGAAAGATATTGATCCCCTTGAAACTCAAGATTGGTTAGAGTCTTTATCTGCAGTAATTTCAAAGGATGGAAATCACAGAGCTCATTTTCTAATAAAAGAATTAATCAACAAAGCTTATCGTGAAGGAGCAAATATTCCTTATACTCAAAATACACCTTATATAAATACAATACCCCCTGAGGCTGAAGTAAAGTCTGGCGGTGATCAAAATATTGAGAGAAGAATTAGATCATTAATTAGATGGAACGCAGCAGCAATGGTAGTTCGAGCAAATAAAAAACATCCTGAGTTAGGTGGACATATTGGAACATTTGCATCTGCTGCAACATTATATGATGTTGGTATGAACCATTTTTGGAGAGCAAAAAATAACAAATTTGGTGGGGATTTAATTTACTTTCAAGGACATAGTGCTCCAGGAATGTATGCTAGGGCATTCTTAGAGGGTAGATTAAATGAAAAACAATTAGATAGTTTTAGACAAGAGGTAAAACCTGGAGGTCTATCATCTTATCCACATCCGTGGTTAATGCCAAAATTTTGGCAGTTCCCTACAGTTTCAATGGGTTTAGGCCCTATGCTTGCTATTTATCAAGCAAGATACATGAAATATTTAATCAATAGAGGTTTGATTAAAGATGAAGGAAGAAAGGTTTGGGCTTTTTTAGGTGATGGAGAAATGGATGAGCCAGAGTCGATGGGAGCTATTGGATTAGCTGCAAGAGAAAATTTAGATAATTTAATATTTGTAATTAATTGTAATCTTCAAAGATTAGATGGTCCAGTTAGAGGTAATGGAAAAATTATTCAAGAGCTCGAGGGAAGTTTCAGAGGATCTGGCTGGAATGTTTTAAAAGTTATTTGGGGATCATATTGGGACTCATTAATAGCAAATGATAAAACTGGTCATTTAGTGAAAGTTATGAATGAGACAGTCGATGGTGAATACCAGGCAATGAAAGCAAGAGATGGTGCATACGTTAGAGAAAAATTTTTTGGGAAATATCCTGAAACGCTAGAATTAGTATCAAGTATGTCTGATACAGATATTTGGAGACTTAATAGAGGTGGTCATGATCCTCATAAAGTTTTTGCTGCTTATGATAAAGCGACCAAACATAAGGGAAGCCCAACAGTAATTATTGCAAAAACTATTAAAGGTTATGGAATGGGAAAATCTGGTGAAAGTGTGAACACTACTCACCAAACTAAAAAGTTAGATGTTGATGATTTAATGTATTACCGAGATCGATTTGATGTTCCCTTAACAGATGAACAAGTGAGAAATATTGAATACTTTAGGCCCGACGAGAACTCTTCAGAAATAAAATACATAAAAGAAAGAAGAATTAAATTAGGTGGATATTTACCTGAGCGTTCTACTTTTGCAAAACCAATTAAAGCTCCATCAAAAGATATTTTTGATTTTATGAAAGTATCAACCGGTGAAAAAGAAATGTCTACTACTATGGCCCTGGTAAGAATGCTAACTAATTTGTTAAGAGATAAAAATATATCTCCTAGACTGGTTCCAATTATTCCTGATGAAGCAAGAACATTTGGTATGGAAGGTTTTTTTCAAAAAATAGGAATTTATGCTCATGAGGGACAAAAATATGAACCTGAAGATGCTGCTCAATTAAGTTCTTATAGAGAAGATAAAAGTGGTCAAGTTTTAGAGGAAGGTATCAATGAAGCAGGTGCTATGTCTTCATGGATTGCTGCTGCCACTGCATATACTAATCATGATATCGAAATGATCCCAATTTATATTTTTTATTCAATGTTTGGTTTCCAAAGAATAGGAGATCTAGCTTGGGCAGCCGGGGATAGTCAAGCTAGAGGATTTTTGGTAGGTGCAACAGCTGGAAGAACAACATTAGCTGGAGAAGGCTTACAACACCAGGATGGGCATAGTCATTTGATTGCATCAACTATTCCAAATTGTGTAACTTATGATCCTACATTTCATTATGAATTAGCGGTAATTTTTCGAGAAGGTCTAAGAAGAATGCATGAGAAAAATGAGAATATTTTTTATTACATTACAACAATGAATGAAAATTACTCACACCCAGAAATGCCAAAAGATAAAAATTGTGAGGAAGGCATTTTAAAGGGCATGTATAAAATAAAAGAATTTAACAAATACAAAAAAACTAAAATCCAGCTTTTAGGGTCAGGAACAATCTTAAGAGAAATGATGTCTGCTGCAGAGATTTTACAAAATGATTATCAAATTGACAGTGAGATATGGAGTGTAACAAGTTTTAATGAATTAAGAAAAGATGGGATGGAGGTAGAAAGATTTAATCTTTTGAATCCTGATAAAGAACCTAAAAAATCTTATGTTGAGCAATGCCTGGGCCAAACAGAGGGCCCAATTATGGCTGCATCTGATTATATGAGAATGAATTCAGATCAAATTAGACCTTATACTAATAAAAGCTTTTATTCATTAGGAGCAGATGGTTTTGGAAGAAGTGATACAAGAAAAAATTTAAGAAAATTTTTTGAGGTAGATAAAGAACATTTGGTTGCTTATGGTTTAAGTATTTTAGCAAAAGAACAGCTTATACCTTCTAAGCATGCAAAAGATGCAATGAAGAAGTATAATATTGATACCAACAAACAAATGCCAACAAAATTATAATGTCAGAAATTGAGATTAAAGTACCCAATATTGGAGATTTTAAAGATGTTGAGGTTATTGAGGTATTAGTTACCGAAGGTCAATCAATTAAAAAAAATGATGCCCTGATAACAATTGAAAGTGATAAATCTAGCGTAGAAATACCATCAAATTTAGAGGGTAAAATTAAAAATTTAAAAATAAAAGTAGGAGA
>CACKIQ010000037.1 GCA_902600245.1 uncultured Pelagibacteraceae bacterium
ACTTTTTAAACTCTTCACTTTAACAGTCTAAAGTATTTTGTCTTTCCCATTGAGTTACAGGTTTGGACTTATCGAAGTTTTCTTGATTATCAAATTCATTAATTTCAGATTTTCTAAGTTTTATATAACTATTGATTGTATCTTTTCCAAAAGCGACATTCATTTCCTTATTATTTTTTAATAGCTCAAGTGATTCTTTAAGTTCATTTGGTAATTTTGGCAAGTCAGGGTACTTCTTGTATTCTGTATACATGTTACAATTTAAAGGTTCACCTGGATTGATTTTATGTTTTAATCCACTCAATCCTGCTGCTAACACACTTGCTTGTAATAAATATGGATTTGCAGATCCATCCATCAACCTTAACTCAAACCTTCCAGGATCTGGAATTCTTATCATATGAGTTCTGTTATTTCCTGTATAAGATATACTACTTGGTGACCAAGATGCTCCAGACTTCGTCGGTGGTGCGTTAATTCTCCGATAGCTATTAATTGTTGGATTAAAAAAAGCGGATAATGAAGAAGCATTTTTAATTACCCCTCCTAAAAAATTATAAGCCATTTTACTTAATCCAAGTTTGTCTGATTTATCTAAAAATTTATTTTTTTTCCCATCCCAAAGTGAAATATGGGCATGACAGCCATTACCTGTCAGGTTTTCAAATGGTTTTGGCATAAAGGTTGCTCTTAAACCATGTTTTTCAGCTATAGTTTTTACCATATATTTAAAAAAAGTATGTCTATCTGCCGTTTTAAGACAATCATCATAGTCCCAATTCATCTCAAATTGACCATTTGCGTCCTCATGATCATTCTGATAAGGACCCCATCCCATCTCAATCATGCAATCACAAATCTCTTTGATTAAATCATATCGTCTCATTAACGCTGATTGGTCGTAACAAGGTTTAGATTGAGTATCTCTTGGATCTGCAATTGAGTCTCCATTAGGTGAGATTAAAAAGTATTCACATTCAACACCAGATTTCATTGTTAAATTTTGTTTTTTTAATTTCTTTATTTGATTTTTTAACATTACTCTTGGGGAAGCTTCTACAGGTTTACCATTCATCCATAAATCAGATGCAAGCCATCCTACTTCTTTATTCCAAGGTAATTGAATTAGACTATCTGGGTCTGGAATACCAAACATATCACTATCTGCAGGAGACATATCTAGCCATGCTGCAAAGCCAGCAAATCCTGCTCCAGCAGTTTGCATTTCTTTAATAGCATGAACTGGAACTAGTTTTGATCTAAGTACACCAAAAAGATCAACAAAACTTATTAAGAAGTATTTTATTTTTTTTTGTTTTGCTATTTTAAATAAGTTTTTAGCCATTTCTAAGGCTACCACAATTATTTGAAAAATGAAAAGATAGTTTCTTTATAATAAATAAAATTAACTACAATTATCAGGATAATTGCTAGAATTACTCCATACTTTGCTTTTGGAAAAGCTACACCTCTCATTTTACTCGGTCTTAGTTGCTCGTTTTTGTCTTCACTCATTTAAATCATTAAAAAGGGCGCTACAATTTTGTAGCGCCCAAATTTTATTTTACCATTCAGTAATATTACTTTTATGGTCGTTAGCACTGTGTCTTTTTCTGGATAATGCGTTCAGCTCATCACTTTCAGATTTGCTTGTAATTACAGTCCATCCTATCCACACAGCAATTAACACAAGAACTAGTATAAATTCACTAGATCCAGCCCCAGGATAAACCGATCCGCCAACTTCTTCAGCTGGTTTATTAAGATGATCTATCCAGTTTGATACTGTTGCCATATTTTTCTCCTTTACCTGGTTGCTGATGAAACTGCTTTTTCATCTTCTTTAGCACTTTCCATCATTTCATAGTCAAGTCCAGCTATTTCAACTTCTCGCGGGATTCTTAATTTACCCATACCATTAAGAACTTTAGCGATGATATAGCCAGGTATTAATCCTAAAACAAAGAACATTATTATTGCTCCAATAAATTGTCCTAATGGATTAATTGTTGCATAAGTTGTTCCATCAAACATAGCTCCAACACTGTAACCAGATGAAGGATAACCATTTAAGACGAATCCACAAATTACAAGACCTACAAAACCAGCATAACCATGTACAGCTACTGCTCCAACAGCATCATCAATTTTGAACTTTCGTTCAACCCAGTAATGAAGTTTGTAAGCAATAACAACTCCGATCATACCAATAACTAATGCTTGAATTGGATGATATAAGTCATTTCCTGCAGATGCACATATAATGCCAGCTAGTCCACTTGAGTAAGTCCAGAAAGGATCACCTTTAGCAATAACATATCCAGCCAATAAACCTCCTGACAATGACATCAAAAAGTTCATTGTAATTCCACTTAAAGTAGTGGGTGTTAAATAGATGTTAGTTGCTGTCCAGAATGATATACCTTCCATGCCATACTCAGGGCCAAGATCATATATTGGAACGTTACAAGCCGCATAAAATCCCCAAAATCCGGTATAAATTAAGAACAATCCAATTGTTACTAACCAAGGATTTCGTGGACCAATGTTTCTTGGCTCACCACTTGATGAAAATTTTCCAATTCTTGGACCTAAAACCATAAGTACACCTAAGGCAAATCCACCAGCAATAGCGTGAATTACACCTGATGCATATGCATCATGATAGCCTAAGATTTTAAGCATCCAACCATCAAAGTGCCATCCCCATGACGCATCTATTGACCAAAAAACAGATCCTATTGCAATTGCCAAAACTCCAAATGCAAAAGTTGTTATTCTTTCAATTACTGCACCCGAAACTATTGATGCTGCGGTCCATGAAAATAAAAGGAATGCTGCCCAGAACACACCCATTATATGGTCGTTAAGATTAATTGCCATAAGAGCGTTTGTCGGATTAGCAAGATCATTTCCTCCAAATCCTCCACCAAGGACAAGCCCTGTACTTTCTGTCATTATTGACGGAGCTAATCCAGGTCCAGTTGGAAAAGCCCAATAAATCCACCAACCAAACAAAAACCAAGTTACTGTTACCAATGGTATCAGCATTGTGTTTTTCATAAGAGTATGTTGATGGTGTTTGTATCTTGAAGCTCCGACCTCATACATACAGAAACCAACGTGAATTAAAAACATTAGCACTACTGTTGTCCAGTAGTAAAATTCTGTAAATATAGTGGTAAGAGCACCTAACTGATCAGTCATATTCTCTCTCCATATTTGTTTATTAAAACCCTATTAAATTTTATGAGTCGTTACAAATATAAAGAGACTTAAAAAATCCAGTTATAAACATCAGATTTTCAAAAATAATCAACTATTGATTGTAATATTAAAACTTTAAATATGCTTTTTTCAAATCAACAAGCGGATGTTTTGGAGACATTTGGAACTTAACTAAAAGCTCTCTTGCAATCATATCTCTATCTTGTTGATTGTTTGGTAATTTAATTGAACTTGGAATAGTAACCCAACCATTTGCATTTCTGCAAAAAACTGCAGGTCTATCCTCTTCATAACCCATATGCACATCTTCTAGCCAATTAAGATCATCCCATCCCATTGCCTCAATGTATTTTTTTAGAAAAGGGGTGATTTTGCTATAATCAGGCAGAAGATTAACATCATATCTGTAACCAATAGACTGACCAATCATTTTTTCTCTAGCAGTCTCTTTTTTTTTACCTAATTGACCTTTAACTTCTTTTGTTTTTGCTTTTGATAACTTTTTATTTTTTTTCTTTGGCATAGCTATCTCTATATTTTGTGATAATTATCGACACCAACAGTGTAATTAGTTCCAGCCAATGGAACTTTTGCTAAAGCTGATGCTTCTGATGTTAAAGCAGCTAAATCTTCTGGTTCTAAAGAGTGGATATTAGTTTTACCACAAGCTCTAGCTAAAAGCTGAGCCTCTAAAGTCATAGAGTGAAGATAATTATAAACTCTTAATGCTGCATCATCAGGGTTTAATCTTGCTCTTAGTTTAGGATCTTGTGTAGCAACTCCAACAGGGCAACGACCTGTATGGCAGTGATAACATTCACCTGCTTTTACACCCATTTCTTTTTCAAAGTCTGCCTCAGGAATATCTTTATTGCAATTTAAGGCAATCATAGATCCAGTACCTATTGCTATTGCATCAGCTCCAAGAGCTAAAGCTTTAGCCATGTCAGCGCCGTCTCTCACTCCACCAGCATAAATTAAAGTTACTTTCCCAGTTTTACCAACATCGTCGATTGCTCTTCTAGCTTCTCGAATTGCAGCAATACCTGGAATTCCGGTGTTTGCAGCAGCAATGTGAGGGCCGGCTCCAGTAGAACCTTCCATTCCATCTAAATAAATAGAGTCTGGGTCACATTTTGCAGCCATACGTACATCATCATAAACTTTAGATGCACCTAACTTTAATTGTATTGGCACTTTATTTTTTGTTAACTGTCTAAGTTCTTCCACTTTTAAAGCTAAATCATCTGGACCTAACCAGTCAGGGTGTCTAGCTGGAGATCTTTGGTCTATACCAGATGGTAATGATCTCATCTCAGCAACTTGGTCAGTAACTTTTTGTCCCATTAAATGTCCACCCATTCCAACTTTTTGACCTTGTCCAATAAATACCTCAATACCATCTGCTAATTGTGCATGATGTGGGTTAAAACCATATCTTGATTGAATACATTGGTAATACCATTTTTCAGAATATCTTCTTTCATCAGGTATCATTCCACCTTCACCTGAACATGTAGCACTACCTGCCATAGTTGCTCCTCTTGCTAAAGCAGTTTTTGCTTCGTAGGATAGAGCACCAAAACTCATTCCCGTAATATAAACTGGAATATCTAACTCGATTGGATTTTCACATCTAGGACCAATTACAGTCTTTGTTTCGCATTTCTCTCTGTAACCTTCGATTACAAATCTAGTTAGTGTTCCAGGTAAAAAAACTAAGTCGTCAAAAGTAGGAATTTTTTTCATTAATGCCATTCCACGCATTCTGTATCTTCCTAATTGAGCTTTTATATGAATGTCGTCTATTACTTCAGGAGTGAAGATAGCGTTATGTCCTAATAAACTTTTATTTCTTTTACCTTCCTCATGCGCGTGGACATCTGCTTTCCCACCAACACCTTTTCCATTTTTTTTAATTTTTTTACTTTTTTTCTTAGGCATTAAATTGCTCCCTTCTTCTCTGTAGGTTCCAAATTATCATAATTCCAAAGTTTTTTACCAGCTACAATTTTTTTCATTTTACTTACATCGAAATTTTCACCTATTTCAGCAACCTTTAATTTTCTTTTGAGCCAATCTTGGTCACTTGATGTTAATTCCGAATCTACAGCATCACTACCATACGAGCCAATTTCTCCACCTACGAAAATTGTCCCATCATACATAGAGTCACCTAGGTTAATACCAACATCTCCCAGAATAATTATTCTCCCTCTTTGCATCATAAAACCTGTGAATGCACCCGCATCTCCACCAATGATGATAGTTCCACCTTTCATATCAATACCAGTTCTGGCACCAACACTACCTTTACAAATTAAATCACCACCTCTAATTGCCGCACCAAAACAAGATCCAGCATTTTTTTCAATCACTACTTTACCAGCCATTAAATTTTCTGCACATGACCATCCAACTCTTCCATTAATTCTAACTATTGGAATAACAGAAGAGTTTTAGAAAACAAAGGAATGAGATTTATGTCTGAGTGTGATTCAGAATTAATTGCAGTTTATATTGCAGAAAAAATGAGACATGGAGCAACTTTAGAAGAAGGAATGAAAGAGTCATTAACTGGTCTTGATGGAGTTTTTACATACTTTGTTGCAACTAAAGACTCATTAGGTATGGCCAAAGATACAATGGCTGCAAAACCTTTGGTTTTGTATGAGTCTGATGATTTAGTAGCAATGGGATCAGAGGAAATTGCAATTAGGTCTGTGCTACCACAAGAAATTGATACATATGATCCATTTGATGGGGAGGTGAAAGTATGGCAAATCTAAAAACTGTGTCGAAAAAGTCAAAAGCTCAATCAATGGGTATGCACACTGAGGTATTAACTGGAAGAACTCAACAAAAATTCTTT
>CACKIQ010000038.1 GCA_902600245.1 uncultured Pelagibacteraceae bacterium
TTTTGATGGCGAAACAAATTTTCCTAGAATTATTATTCTTAAATTTCCTACATATGAAAAAGCATTAGAATGGTACAATTCTGAAGAATACAAACCAATAAAACAAATAAGATTAGATAATTCTGAGGGTACAAATATAATTATTAAAGGTATTTGAAATAATAATTTATTTAATTAAATAATAGATCGTTCACTGAATAAATGATCAATCCAATTATTGCTATAAATAAAATTAAAAAAGATAATTGCCCACTTAACTTAGACTTAATTTTGGTTTTACCTTCTTTAAATTTTTTAAAATGAATACTCCCAAATCTCATTACAGCTAACCCTAAAATTATAAGAAATGCTGTAAATATATATCCAGTAACCATCTATGGAACTAACCAGGTATCTTTTTTATTTTCTAAATTAAACTTTGCTCTTCGATGGCCTTTAGCTGCTAAATAAAGCCATTCTATAGATTTAATTTTACACTGAATAACAGTAAAGTTTTTATAACCCTCTTCACTTTGTTCTTTAGTATAATCAAAATTATCTAATTCTGGTTTTAGACCAGAAGTTGGTAGATCTGACTCAGTTCCTGGACCATTATCAACCAAATAACATTTTCTACTAATATGTTGAGTTTTAGACCAAGACTCTTTTGTTACATCATTATTGTGATTAACAGTACATTCAACTTTCAATCTAACCTGTATTTTTTCATCTTTATCGTAAAATAACATTGCTGCATTTTTATTTGCTTTTAATTTTTCAATTTTATCTGACCTAATATCGCTATGATATTGGACAAGATTATTTGATTGATCAGATTTTCTTAAGACTACAATTCTTCCATCTAAGTCTGATTGATTACCACAAATAAAAACTGGTATTCGAAAAGGAGAAGCTCTGTCTTTAACAGCATTATCTAACATCGACCAAATTTTCTTTTTGATCTCTGCAAAGTCCTCGTAATAAGGAACTGTATCCGTCACAAAATTATTTTTTCTTTTTTAATCGAGCAATCAAACCTGAACTATCCCAACGGTTTCCACCCATTTCTTGAACTTCAGCATAATAACCATCAATAATTTCAGTTATAGGCACAGGTGAACCATTTTTTTTTGCTTCCTCGATTGCAATTTTTAAATCTTTTCTCATCCAATCAATAGCAAAACCATAATCAAACTTATCATCTGTCATAGTTCGGTATCTATTTTCCATTTGCCAAGATTGTGCTGCACCTTTAGATATTGTTTCCATAACTTTATCCATATCCAAACCAGCGTTAATTCCAAAATTGATTGCTTCAGATAAACCTTGGACTGTTCCAGCAATACACATCTGGTTCATCATTTTTGTTAATTGACCACTTCCGCAAGGACCAATTAATTTAACTTTTTTACTGTAACAATCAATTACAGGTTCAGCCTTTTTAAACACTTCTTCATCACCACCAACCATTACTGTTAGTATTCCACCTTCAGCGCCAGCTTGCCCTCCTGAAATAGGAGCATCTAAAAAACTAAAACCTTTATCATTAGCTTTTTTATTTAATTCTCTTGATACTTCTGCAGATACAGTTGAGTTATCAATGAAAATAGACCCAGCTTTTGCTGTGTTAAATAATCCGTTTTCTCCAGTTGCTACCTCTCTTAAATCATCATCATTACCAACACATGTAAAAATGAAATCAGCACCATCTGCAGCCTCCGCAGGTGTATTGGCCATTTTACCTTTATATTCACCAATCCATTTTTCAGCTTTAGATTTAGTTCTATTAAAAACAGTTACATTGTGTCCGGCTTTTGATATATATCCAGCCATTGGGTAGCCCATAACCCCAAGACCTATGAAAGCAACATTACAAGTCATATTTTTTTTTCTATGTTTAAAAGTTTAAGTTTAAAAGTAATTGTATTTGGATTTATTTTTACATTTTTTTCAAGTTTTGGACAGAGTTTTTTTCTTGGTTTATTTAACTCTAGTATTAGAGACGCCTTATCAATTACACATGGACAATTTGGCTCAATTTATGCATCAGCCACTTTAATAAGTAGCATTGTTTTAGTCTGGATTGGAAAAAAAATTGATGATGTAAATATATTAAAGTTTGCTTCTTATGTAATAATTTTTTTATCTGCTTCATGCTTTATATTTTCAAAAATTTCATCTGTAATATTTTTGTTTATAGGAATTTTTTTGATGCGTTTAGCTGGACAAGGATTATCAAGTCACACAGCAACAACAACCATATCTCGTTTTTTTGAAAAAAATAGAGGTAGGGCTTTGAGCACAGGTTGGTTGGGATTGTCATTGGCTGAATTTATAATGCCAGTTTTAATTGTTTTTTTATTAACTTTTATAGAATGGAGAGAAATTTGGGTTTCAATATCTATTTTGGTTATACTTATTTTACCTATTGCAACTTTTATTTTAGTTAAAGAGGTTAAGCTTGATACTAGAGAAGAATCTAAAATAGAAGAAAACTATAAAGAAATCAAACAATGGAAAAGAATTGAAGTTTTAAAAGATTATAGATTTTATATCATCTGTATGACAATGCTCGCTATGCCATGGATTGCAACTGGATCTTTTGTTTATCAGTCTTTTATATCTTCATCTAAAGAATGGGGTCCTTATGTGATTGCTCAATCATTTATGGCTTACTCAGTTTTATCGGTGATCACTCTTTTTATATCTGGTTTTTTAATTGATAAATTTTCAAGTAGAAAATTATTAATTTATATGAATGTTCCACTTTTTTTTTCAACTGTAGTTCTTTACTATTTTAATGCACCATTATCCTCTTTTGTATTTTTTGGTTTACTTGGAGTAACTAATGGTCTAGCGAATGTTCTTGGTTCTTCAACATGGGCAGAGATTTATGGTGTTAAATATATTGGATCCATAAAAGCCTTAACAACTGCATTAATGGTATTTTCAACAGCTTTTGGCACAGCTTTATTCGGTTTTTTAATTGATATTGGTTTTTCAATTGAACAGATAGCCGTTGTTTCAGGAGCCTATATCTTTGGCTCAATTATTCTTCTTTATTTAGTAAAAAATAAGCTAAACCCTCAATATTTATAAAATAGCCCTTGATTTTTTAAGACTCTCTGTGTAGATACTCCGCATGGCTAGAGTTACCGTAGAAGACTGTATAGATAAAGTAGAGAGTCCTTACGAATTAGTGCTTGTTGCTAAAGAAAGAGCTACTCAACTTAATGCAGGAATAGAACCCACAATTGATAGAGATAACGATATTTTCTTAGATTAATATCCAAAAACACACTTCTTTATACTGAGATGATAGTCGATGAAGCCATAAATAGAGGAGATCAAAAAAAGTTATTAGAGTTTAATATTAATGAGAAACCTGTAGCACTTCAACTAGGAGGCTCTTCTCCAAAACTTTTAGCTGAAGCTACTAAAACAGGTGAAGATTTTGGTTATGATGAAATTAATCTAAACTTAGGTTGTCCTAGTAAAAAAGTTGAAAAAAATAGATTTGGTGCTTGTTTAATGAAAGAGCCAAATTTAGTGTCAGATTGTTTAAGTAAAATGCAATCAGTTACAAAACTACCAGTAACTATAAAAACAAGAATTGGTTATGATGATGTGGAAGATTATGAAAATTTACATAGTTTTATTTCTACTCTAAAAGCAACAGGGATTAAAACTTTTATCATACATGCAAGAAAAGCAATGTTAGGTAAATTTACACCTAAGCAAAATTTAAATATTCCTCCTCTAAAATACGAATATGTTTATAAATTAAAAAAAGATTTTCCAAATGAAGAGATTATTATCAATGGAGGAATAACTTCAGTAGATGAAATAAAACCTCATTTAGAAAAAACAGATGGTGTAATGATAGGAAGAGCTGCGTATCATACCCCTTATTTATTAGCAGATATTGAAAGAGAAATATTTAATAATGACGATGTTCCAAGCAGACAAGATGTAATTGAACAGCTTATTCCTTATGTTAAAGAAGAATTAAAAAAGGGAACAAGATTAAATCAAATCATGAGACATACTCTTGGTTTATTTCATGGTCAATCAGGTGCAAGTTATTGGAAAAGATATTTAAGTGAAAACATGTGTGTAAGAGATGCTGATGTGAAAAAAATTGATCACATCATGGATAAAATTAAATACAATAATGTAGATACTAGAGTAGGCCAGTCTGCTTAATTCAATTTTAACAAACGAATACAGTTATATTATTTTATTAATGGTTTTAACAGCGATACCAGTTGGTTTTGTTGCTGGATTATTTGGTATTGGTGGAGGGTTGATAACTGTTCCTTTTTTATATTTAATTTTTGGTTCTTTAGAAATTGATCCTCAATATGTAATGCATCTTGCTGTTGGAACTTCTTTTGCAATCATAATACCAACCTCTACAGTTTCAGTTTTAACACATCATAAATTTAAAGCAGTTGATTTTGATATTGTAAAGAATTACGGTCTTTTTGTTGTACTAGGAGTGATTGTTGGAACTGTTTTTGCAGCTTCTCTAAAAACCAAATCTTTGGTTTTATTTTTTTCTATAATGATCTTATTTTTAGGAATTTACTTACTTTTAATAAAAGAAAAGGAGCAAAACATAATTGTTAAAATGAAATTACATTTAAAGGTAATTCTTGGTTTTATTGTTGGGTTTATATCTGCTCCGATGGGTATAGGAGGAGCTGTAATGAATGTTCCTATCCTTAAGTTTTTTGGCTATACAATAAACAAAGCCATTGGTAGTGCAGCAGCAATAGGTTTTTTAATTGCTCTATTTGGAGCATTAGGTTTTTTAATTTCAGGAAATTATTTAAATTCAGGTCTTCCACTAAGTATTGGTTTTATAAATATCCCTGCTTTTTTAATTTTTATACCAATTACAACTTTTATGGCTAGGATAGGAGCTAAAACAGTCCATAGTATTGATAAGAATAAAATTAGTAAGTTTTTTGGAATTTTTCTTTTAGTGGTTTCGATTAAATTTTTTTACGAATATTTAAAATTATAAAAAAAAGAGGTGACTTCAGTCTCCCTCCATCACCTCACGTATTAAGAATAGGTGATTCTTTACATTTTTATGAACACTTATTAGTTGAAAATGAACTTTGTTAACTATTAAATTTTTTGATCGTATTCACCAATTTTTCCAGTTTTTTGGAGTAAGTCATCAATAAAATCAAATATTTTTTTCTTTCTTTCATCCGATGTAGGACTTTCGGTTACAATTACTAAAGATGGCTTATTTGAGGAAGCTCTTATAAGCCCCCAAGAACCATCTTCGAATGAAAACCTAACCCCATTAACAGTTAAAATATCATTGATAGTTTGGCCATCTATTTTAGTATTATTTTCTTGTAAATCTTTAATTTGTTTAACTAGTTCTTCTACAACAATATACTTCTCTTCATCTTTGCAAAAAGGTGCCATTGTTGGAGTTTGAAACGTACTAGGTAATTCACTAATAATTTCACTCATTTTTTTATTTTGATTATCTAATAAGTGACACACTTGAATTGCTGAGTTAATTCCATCGTCATAGCCATATCCTAAAGGTTGATTAAAAAAGAAATGACCACTTTTTTCAAAGCCCGCTAATGCTTTTTCAGTGTTCACTTTTCTTTTAATATGAGAATGACCTGTTTTCCAATAAATTGTTTCACATTTGTTTTCTAATAAAATCTTATCTTTTGAGTATAAACCTGTTGATTTTACATCAACTACAAATTTTGAATTTTTATGTTTACCTGATAAATTTCTAGCAATTAGAAGACCTATTTTATCTGAAAATATTTCATTACCTTTATCGTCAATAACACCGACCCTATCTCCATCACCATCAAATCCAAAACCTATGTCAGCACTGTTTTCTTTAACCACTTTTGCTATTTCGTGAAGCATTTCAAGATCTTCAGGATTTGGATTGTATTTAGGAAAATTCCAATCTAGGTTACAATCTAACTCTACTACTTCACATCCAATACCTCTTAGAATATCTGGAGCAAAAACACCTGCTGTTCCGTTTCCACAAGCCACCACTGCTTTTATTTTTTTGTTAATT
>CACKIQ010000039.1 GCA_902600245.1 uncultured Pelagibacteraceae bacterium
TATAAAGTTCGAAACATAAATAATTATAATAAATTGTCAAAATTAATGATGGGATTAAAAAAGTTATACCCACGAAGCCAATAGCATATGGTAAAACAATTACTGGTAACATTGTTAAAGAATAAACAAATATGTTTAATTTTGTGCTCTCAACGCCATTTGTTAGTGGAAGCATTGGAATCTTCGCTTTTTTGTAATCATCTGATTTATACAAACTTAAAGCCCAAAAATGTGAAGGCGTCCAAAAGAATATAATCAAAAAGAATGTAATTGGCTCAAACGTTAAAGAATCGGTAGCTATAGTCCAACCAATCACTGGAGGTAGTGCTCCTGCAGCTCCTCCGATTACTATATTCTGAGGAGTTTTTCTTTTTAACCAAATTGTATAAACAAATACATAAAACAAAATAGTAAAAAATAGTAAACTAGCTGATATTCTGTTTGAATAATAATCAAGCGCAATTACAGAAAAAATCGAAAGAGAAATTCCAAATACTAGTGCTTGATTTCTATTTACCTTACCTGTCGGAATTGGTCTCAAACAAGTTCTTGTCATAAGGGCATCTAAATCTGACTCGTACCACATATTTAAAGCCCCAGCTGCTCCTGCTCCAATTGAAACTAAAATTATTCCAATGATTGCATCTTTTGTTGGGATTATATTTGGAGCCATTAACAATCCAACTGCACATGTAAAGATAACCAAAGACATTACTCTTGGTTTCATTAATTTAAATAATTCAGATAAATTAAAGGCGTCTTCTTGAGATAAGTTTCTATTTTTTAATTTAGACTTAATCATTTATTTAAAGTTAAAAAATCTTGTTTGTTATACTTAGCTAGTAGATTTTTCAACACCCTCTTCATCCTCAAACTTTGGTAATTCTTCAAAAGTATGAAAATTAGGTGGAGATGGTACAGTCCATTCTAAAGTTGTAGCGCCTTCTCCCCATGGGTTTTGTGCTGCAGCCTTTTTCTTATAAAACGCATAAGCAAGATTTATAAAAAATACTACCAATCCAATTACAGAAATGTAAGAACCAATTGAAGAAATGTAATTCCATCCTGCAAAAGCATCTGGATAGTCAGCATATCTTCTTGGCATTCCCGCAAGGCCTAAAAAGTGTTGTGGGAAGAATACCAAGTTCACTCCAATAAACGTTAACCAGAAGTGTAATTGACCCATCCACTCTGAGTACTCATAACCAGTCATTTTTCCAAACCAATAGTAAAATCCTGCAAAGATTGCAAATACAGCTCCTAAAGATAGCACATAATGAAAGTGAGCAACAACGTAGTAGGTATCATGCATTGCAGTATCCACTCCAGCGTTCGCAAGGACTACTCCGGTAACTCCACCAACAGTAAATAAAAATATAAATCCTAAAGCCCAAACCATTGGAGTTTTAAATGAAATTGAACCACCCCACATAGTTGCTATCCATGAAAATATTTTTATACCTGTTGGTACTGCAATGATCATCGTTGCAGCTAAAAAGTATGCTTTAGTATCTGTGCTTAAACCAACTGTATACATATGATGAGCCCAAACAACGAAACCAACTATTCCAATTGCGACCATTGCATAAGCCATTCCTAAATATCCAAAAACTGGTTTTCTTGAAAATGTTGAAACAATATGACTGATCATTCCAAAACCTGGTAAAATTAAAATATAAACTTCCGGGTGACCAAAGAACCAAAATAAATGTTGGAATAAAACTGGATCTCCTCCAGTTTGTGCATCAAAGAAAGCTGTTCCAAAGTTCCTATCTGTAAGAAGCATTGTAATTGCTCCTGCTAAAACTGGTAATGATAACAATAATAAGAAAGCGGTTACTAATATTGACCAAGCAAATAATGGCATTTTGTGCAATGTCATGCCAGGTGTTCTCATATTTAAAATTGTAGTAATAAAGTTTACTGCACCTAAAATTGAAGAAGCTCCAGCTAAGTGTAGACTTAAAATTGCGAAATCCATTGCTGGACCTGGTTGACCTGCTGTAGATGATAATGGAGGATATATTGTCCATCCTCCTCCTACTCCAGTTTGACCTGGAGGGCCATCCATGAAAATTGACATTATTAATAATATGAAAGATGTAGGCAGTAACCAGAATGAAATATTATTCATTCTAGGAAAAGCCATATCAGGTGCACCAATCATTATTGGAACAAACCAGTTACCAAATCCACCTATCATTGCCGGCATAACCATAAAGAAAATCATTATCAAACCATGACCAGTAACTAAGACATTATATAAATGATAGTTTCCACCTAAAATTCCATCACCTGGATGCATCAATTCCATTCTCATTAAAACTGAGAATGCAGTACCAATCACACCTGCAATAATTGCAAATATTAGATACATTGTTCCAATATCTTTGTGATTAGTTGAATAAGCCCAACGTTTCCAACCAGTTGGAGTATGATGATCGTCGTGTGATGCCGTTTGTGTATACATTTTATTTACTCGCTAGTTTTTTAAATTGATCTTCTTCATTAATTTCTTTTGCAAATTTGACTTTAGCATCTAACAACCACTCTTGATATTCTTCTTCAGTAACAACTCTTACTTCAATAGGCATAAATGCATGTTTAATTCCACATAGTTCAGAACATTGACCATAATAAGTTCCAACTTTTTCTGCTTTAAACCACGTTTCATTTATTCTTCCAGGTACAGCGTCTCGTTTTACTCCAAATGAGGGGAGTGCCCACGCATGCAGAACATCATTAGCAGTGATCATTACCTTAACAACTTTATTTACTGGAACAACTAATTCGTTATCTACAGCTAAAAGTCTTGGCTCGTTTTCTTTTAAATCTTTAGTTTCAATCATGTATGAATCGAAGAAAATATTTTCATCTGGATACTCGTATCCCCAGTACCATTGATATCCTATAGCTTTAACAGTTATATCCGCCTTTGGAATTGCATCTTGTTTATATAAAATTTTAAATGATGGGACTGCCATCACGATTAGAATTAAACATGGAATTAAAGTCCATAAAACTTCAACAGCAACATTATGAGTTCTTTTTGATGGAACTGGATTTGCTGAAGCTCTAAATCTTATACAAGCATAAACCATCAAAAATAGTACAAAAACGCTGATTGCTATTATAATTGGTAACAACAATTTATCATGGAAATTTACTATATCTCTCATAGTCTCGGAAGCAGCCTTTTGAAAGCCTAGTTGCCAATCAACTGGTTGATTAGCGAATGCGCTTGAAGTTATTAAGAATGTTAGAAATATATATAAATATTTTTTCATTTTTTTAACCTATATAGAGTGTCTTTTAAAAAAATACACTTTTACTTTTAGCGACAAAATATCAATTAATGGCGTAATTTATGATCGATAGAGCCGAAATTACAGCAGTTTCAGATCTCAAGATGTTTTCATTGATTTTGACAGACTGAACACTATTAAATTTAAGAATCTCATCCCTCTCCAGCTCAGAAAAATCTCCTTCAGGCCCTATGATTACGCAAGTGGGTTTAGTTGTTAACTTTGTAAGATCAATTTTTGTATTAGCAGTATTGAGGTCAGTAAATATTAAATCCATATCATGATTTAGAAAGCTTTTTAATTTTTGAGGATCCTCAATTGATGGAACTGTTATTCTATTTGACTGTTCGGCTGCTTCTATGATTACTTTTTCCAATCTCTCTTTATTTATCTTTCTAACAATCGTTCTTTCAAAGATAATTGGTAAAAACTTAGTTACACCAAGCTCTGTAGCTTTTTGGATCATGAAATTAAAATAATTTGATTTGATTGGAGAGAAAGCCAGCCATAGCTCTTTGGTATTTTCTTTGTGTCTTAATTGTTTCGTAACATTAAATTCAACTATACTTTTTGTAATATTTAAGATTATTACCTCCCATTCACCACTACTATTAAAAAGAGAAAAAACTTCTTTCTCTCTAAGTCTCATGACTTTTGACACATAGTGAGATTGAGATTTATTAAGTTTGTCAGTCAAATTAAGAGATAAACTTTTTAAATAAAATAATCTAATGTTACTCATATTGATAAGTTAATTTATGAAAAATATTAAAGCAATAATTTTTGATGCTTACGGCACCTTATTTGATGTCAACTCAGCTGCTGAAAAATGCAAAGATAAAATAGGTGATAATTGGGAAGGTTTTGCCAATTATTGGAGAACCACACAATTAGAATATACTTGGCTGAGAAGTTTAATGAAACGTCATAAGGATTTTTGGCAAGTGACTGAAGACAGTTTGGATAAATCAATGAAAACTTATGAAATAGACTCTTCTATGAGAAATGAATTATTAAATCTTTATAAAATTCTGTCACCATTTAAAGAAGTTCCTGAAGTTTTAAAATCATTAAAAGATAAAAATTTAAAACTTGCCGTTCTTTCAAATGGGACACCTTCCCTTCTTAATGAATTGGTTAAGAGCAATAATTTAGAAAATATATTTGATGATATTTTTTCTATTGAAGAAGTTGGAGTTTATAAACCAGACTCTAAAGTTTACGATATACCAATTAAAAAATATAATATTAAAAAAAATGAAGTTGCTTTTTTAAGTGCTAACACTTGGGATATATCTGGTGGTGGAAATTATGGTTATAATTCTATTTGGGTTAATAGAAACAATAATACTTTTGATAATCTAGATTATGTACCAAAACATCAAATTAAAGATCTTAGTAAGTTACTTGATATAATATAAATAATTCTTATTTATGATTTATGAAAAATATTGAAGTTAGTAAGATTATTGATCCTATTTCAGCTTCTGACGGTGCTGGAGTTAAATTAAAAAGAAGTATTGGCGTTGAGCCGAATTACTTTGATCCCTTCTTGATGCTAGATGAATTTGGATCTGAAAATAGCGAAGATTATATTGCAGGTTTTCCACCCCACCCTCATAGAGGAATTGAAACGGTAACTTATATGTTAGCTGGAGATTTTGAACATAAAGATAGTACTGGGGGTGAAGGTAGAATGACTGAAGGAGACGTACAGTGGATGAAAACAGGAAGTGGGATCATTCATTCAGAAATGCCTGCTATGAAAGAAGGAAGACTTCATGGTTTTCAATTATGGATTAACATGCCTGCTAAATTAAAAATGAGTAAGCCAGAATACATTTATATTGATGCAGATAAAATGAGTGTTCATAAAGATAATGATAAACAGGTAAAAGTAATAGCTGGAAAATTTGAAAAAGCTGAAGGTCCTGTTAAAGGACATAATGTTGAACCAGTTTACTTAGATGTTGATCTTAACAAAGATAAAGAATTTAACTTTAAATTACCATCTACTCATAATACTTTTATTTATTTAATTAATGGCGAAATAGAAATTGGAAAAGATAATCACGATCAAGTTATAGATAGCACTTTAATATTGTTAACTAAGGGTGAGAATTTAAGCGTTAAGGCTAAATCAAATGCTA
>CACKIQ010000040.1 GCA_902600245.1 uncultured Pelagibacteraceae bacterium
TAATTTTAATTTTTTGAATTTTTTACTTTTTGATTTTTTAAAGAAATCTAACATCATGTTAATATCATGAGTACCTGGGACACCTCTAGTTAAAAGCATGGGATGGACTTTTTTTGATAAAGCAATTCTTTCTTTTCTAGTTTTATAAAAATCATCAATAGAAATCTTGAATACTTTTAATTTAAAATACTTTTCTAATATTATTTTTATTATTGAACTTATTGTTGTTTTGCCTGTTCCTTGACCTCCAGCTAATCCAACAAAGTAAGGTTTTTTGTTATCTGCTTTCTTTGCAATCCAAAAACATATTGGGATTAAATAGTTTTTGATCATACCCTGTTTATTACCAAACTTTTCAGTTGAAGTTTCTTGTGATTTAATAAATTTAAAACAATCTTTTTTAACTTTCTTAAAACACTCTTCAGATAATTTCATTAGGCTTTTATTTTTCTTGATCCATCGGATGGTTTAAACCATCGAAGTTTGCTACTTCTTTTAAATCTTCTACTTTAACTTCATCTACACATCCCATATTAAAACCAGTCATAGCAGGTGCACTTCTTGGATTGTGATGAGTGTAAATTCCACATTCAGTGCAAAAGTAATGGTTAGCAACTTTTGTATGGTACTGATAAAGTTTTAATTTATCTTGTCCTTTAGTAACTTTAAAATCTTCGTTTTTAACCATTCCCATTGTTGCATTTTTTCTTTTACATATTGAACAATTGCATCTTACGATTTTTGCTAATTCATTAATTGTAGCATTAATTTCCGCTTCAACAGCTCCACAATGACAATTTAATTTCATATATCTCCTTTTTTATTTTAAATTACTTTTGGCTGCAATCTTATTTCCATCTAAATCACGAATATATCCATAATAATTTCCATCTTTTCTAACTCCTGGAGCTCCCTCATCTGTTGCTCCTTTGGAAATTGCAATTTCATAAAATTTTTCAACAGCTTCTTTGTTATCTGCTAATAAAGTTATTTGGGTTCCATTGCCAAACGTTGCATCTTTTCCATTTACCGGATGTGTTACATAAAATTGGACTTTCTCTGGATCACTTGAATGAGCGTAACCAAGATATTTTTGTGTTTTCAAAACTCTTTTTAATTTCAAAGGTTCAAATACAGCATCATAAAAATCACCTGATTTTTCATGATCATCAGAACCAACCATCACAAAATCTAAAATATTCATGATTTATTTATTATATACCTCATAAACTTTTTCTCTTTCACTTTTGTTCATTCCCTTGGTTTCTTCTATAAACTTATTTCTTAATTCTCTTGTTTTTAATATGAAAAAACAAACAGTGTCTTTGCTATGGTAAACTGCTTTTAATTCATCATCTATTTCGTTTAACTCTTCTGGAATATTAGCTTTAATACAAATCATAATTTTCCTTTTTAAATCACTTTAAGACTACTTATTGTAAAAGTTATCCACATGTCCACCAAATGTTGTTTTCGATGTTCACGTTTTGATTCACTTTTGATTCAATTACGGACTCAAAATACAACCTCTTGAGTGTATTGTATAAATGGTCTATAAATTAGAACAAAACAAGAACATGAAACTAACAATCCCTTATTATCTGCATAAAGCAGGCGCTGGTTTTCCTTCTCCTGCTACTGATTACATTGAAGAAGATATTGATCTAAACATGCATTTAATAAAAAATGTTCCAGCAACTTTTATCATCAGAGTTCAAGGTAAATCCATGGTCGATGTTGGAATTAATGATGGTGATTTATTGGTGGTTGATAAAAGTTTAAAACCAAAAAACTTTTCAACTGTGATTGCAAATGTTCATGATGAACTTGTGGTTAAAACTTTAGTCCAAGAACGAGATAAAAAATTTTTAACTTCTGGATCTAAAGAGTTTTCTGACAGAATTTTAATTAACGAAGAACAAGATATTTTTATTTGGGGAGTTGTTACTTATGTCATCCATTCAACGTACTAAAAAAATAGCATTAATTGATTGTAATTCTTTTTACGTTTCTTGTGAAAGATTGTTTAATCCAAAAATAAGAAGAAAACCTGTTGTTGTTTTATCCAATAATGATGGCTGTATTATTTCAAGATCGAATGAAGCAAAAGCTTTGGGAATTAAGATGGGGGAACCTTATTTTAAAGCAAAAGATATTATTCTTAAAAATAAAGTTGAAGTTTTCTCATCTAATTATTCTTTATATGGAGATTTATCGAGAAGAGTGATGCGAACTCTTAAAAGATTTAATTCAGAAATAGAAGTTTATTCAATTGATGAAGCTTTTCTAGATTTATCAAATTTTCCTGATAGTGAAGTAGAAAAAGTTGGAAAAGAAATTAGAGAAACAGTTTTACAATGGACAGGTATTCCAACGAGCATTGGAATAGCAAATACAAAAACATTGAGTAAAGTTGCAAATCATATTGCAAAGAAAAAACAATCAGGGGTAACAAGCTTAATTGGAATTGAAAACTTAGATCCTATTTTAGAAAAAGTTGAAATCAATGATGTCTGGGGTGTTGGTAGGCAACTAACAAAGTTTTATCAAAAACATGGGATTTACAATGCCAAACAACTTAAAAATAAATCTAACACATGGATCAAGAAAAGTTCAAACGTTCTAAGTTCAAGAACTGCAATGGAGCTTAGAGGAGTTTCTTGTATAGGTTTAGAGACAACTACAACTAAAAGAAAGAGCTGTGTAGTTTCAAGATCATTTGGAAAAAGAATTGAAACGTTCCAAGAATTAAAAGAAGCAGTTGCAAATTATTGTTTAAATGCATCTGAAAAAATTAGATCAGAATCTTTGGTTGCAAAAGCAATTACTGTATTTGTTAGAACCAGTCCTTTTCAAAGAAATTTTGGTTACTATTCGAATGCAAAGACTGTTGATTTTCCCATTGCAACAAATAATAGTATTGAAACAGTGAAGACAGCCGTTTCAATATTAGAGAGTATTTTTAAAAATGGATACCGTTATCAAAAAGCAGGTGTGATGCTAACAGGATTATCGAATGCTAGTGATAAAACAAATTTATTTACATCTGAAAAAGATGAAAAAATAAATAGCTTAATGCGATCAATTGATAATACTAATCATCGATACGGAAGATCGACTTTGAGCGTTGCAAGTGCTGGTGTTCATAAGAAGTGGAATATGCGAAGACAATATTCTTCTAAAATTGATACGGCTGATTTCTATTGTCTACCAACGATTAGAGCATAATAAAAAACTCTATAGTCCACCTGATGAAAATAAGAATTTAGCAACATCTTCAACACCAATTTGCTTTTTCATCTGGCAAAAAACATAAGGTAAGCCATTTCGGGCCTTTTTTACGTCTTCTTTCATGGTTTTGAGATTAACTTCTACATGAGGAGCTAAATCTGTCTTGTTAATAATTAACAAGTCTGATTTTTGAATGGCAGGGCCACCTTTCCTAGGGATATCCCCACCCATACCAACGTCAATAACATAAATAGATAGATCAACTAATTCAGGACTAAAAGTTGCTGCTAAATTATCTCCACCAGACTCGATTAAAATCAAATCAAGATCAGGAAATTTTTTTTTCATATTTTCTACAGCAAGCATATTAATTGATGCATCTTCACGTATTGCAGTATGTGGACACCCTCCAGTTTCAACTCCTTTAATTCTCTCTAAAGGTAAGGCTTGGACTTTCATCAAAAATTCTGCATCTTCTTTTGTATAAATATCGTTTGATATTACAGCCATAGAAATTTTTTTTGATAAAAATTTGCAGAGTTCAGCAGTCAAACTTGTCTTTCCTGCACCAACGGGTCCACCTATTCCAACCTTTAATGGTCCATTTATATTTTTCATGTCTTATAAATTCGCGTTTTCAAATTTTCATGCTTGATACTGTAGATATCACTATTAAAACAAATTCCACCTAGATCTCCTAAAGTTAAATTTTCACTTTCTTTTTCTAGTTCTCTTATTAATTCATAAGTCTGTAAAATACAGTCTTGTCCAATTTTTTGTCCAATTGGTATATGTTTAATACAAACATTTATGAGATTTGATACAAAGGATTGTAGATAAGATACTGATGTTAAGTTAAGCGGTATATCAAAATGTTTAGCTGCTTTAGCAACTGCAATTGGATATGCAGTGTTTTCTTGAATATTAAAATCCCAACTATCAGCTAAAACCTTTCTAAAAGCATTACCCATTTCAATAGACTCAATTTTTCTTTCTTTGGATGGACAAAGAGATAAAGCTAATTCATTTAACTCTTCTCCTTGATAAGTATATTTCATTAAAATTATATCATTTTTACCAGTGCCAAGTTTTAGAATACATTTTAAATAATTCAATATATCTTCTTTTGACTTAATTAAATTATCATTAATCATAGCCTCTAAACCATGAGAATATGAAAAACTTCCAACAGGAAATGAAGGTGAAAACCAAGTTTGAAGAATTTGTAACGACTCTTTTAAATCTTTTTTATTTTTTAATTTAGTGTTTATGGCTATGGGTTCTACCAATTCCATATGCTCCTCCCTCTGGTTTAAAAGGCCTTGAAACTTTCTTAACCTTTCCCCCTAATTTAAGTATCATTTTTTTTATTACTTCATCATACTGAATAAAAATTTTATCTTTTTCTATTTGGCATGGCATATGCCTATTTCCAATATGCCATATAAGTTGCATTAAATTTTTTCCTTTTATTTCTAATAAATTTTCTTTTTTGTTTTTGATTAAAATCAAATTTCCACTTTGAAGTCTAAATGCTTGATTTTCTGACAGTGATTTTGTCTCTGGTAAATTTACTAAAAATTCAAAACCATTATCTGAAACAAGTTTTTTTCTTCTTAAAAATCGCTCATCATAAGATAAAGATATTTGATCTTTTGCTTTATTTTTGGTAATTTTATTAACTATTAAAAAACAATTATCCATAAGCTAAAACATGAAATATCTTTGTGCCAAAGGGAGTTCTTTGGCTGGTTCACAAGTAATTATTTCACCATCAGCCTTTACTTCATAAGTTTCAGGATTAACTTCAATCTTTGGACACTTATTGTTTAAAATCATATCTTTTTTAGAAATGGCTCTTGTGTTTTCTACAGGTAATAAGTCTTTTCTAATACTTGCATCTTTTAAAGAATTCTTTTCAAGAGCTAGTTTACTTGTGAAAATTACCGAGGATTTTTCTAACGACGTCCCAAATGATGAAAACATTGGT
>CACKIQ010000041.1 GCA_902600245.1 uncultured Pelagibacteraceae bacterium
AAAAAAAGATAAGTTTCAAATACTTTATGAGTTGTACCTTGATGAAAAAAATGAAGTTGTTGAAACAGGTGAAATATTGTTTGCAAATTTAAAATTAAGTGGTCAGGACAATAGTTTATATTATTTTGATCATTCAGGAAGCGAAGGTCATTACGATAAAAACGGAAAAAGTGTAAAAAAAGCTTTAATGAAAACTCCAATTAATGGGGCGAGATTATCATCACCATTTGGTATGAGGAAACATCCTATTGATGGTTTTAATAAAATGCATAGAGGAACTGATTTTGCTGCACCAATGGGTACACCAATAATGGCATCAGGTGATGGAGTAATTAAAAAAGCTGGTTGGTGTGGAGGAGGAGGAAATTGTGTAAAAATAAAACACAATTCTACATATCAAACAGTATATGCACATATGTCAAAATTTGCTAGAGGAATCAAAACGGGTGTTAGAGTTAAACAAGGCCAGACAATTGGTTACGTAGGATCTACTGGAAAATCAACAGGACCTCATCTTCATTATGAGGTAATTGTTAATGGTAAAAAAGTTAATTCACAAAAACTAAAACTTCCTTCAGGAAAAATTTTAAAAGGTAATGAGAGAAAATTGTTTGAAACAAAAAAAATTAAATTAGATGTTCTTAAATCAGAAAAAATTTTAGGTTATAATTAACTAGCTTCAACTTGTGATTTGTCGTTTTTATTAATTTTTGATTGTTCTGAATTTTCCATTATATCATCTTCAGATTTCTCATCTGAACCTAATTGAATATTACTTACAAGCGCTGTACTTCTTCCTTCTTTATTTTCAATTATTTTTTCTTTTTTAAAATTTTCTTTTTCATTAAGAATTCTTGTAAAATGGTCAGCATGTTGTAAATAATTTTCGGATAAAATTTTATCTCCATTGGATAAGGCTTCTCTAGCCAAATCGTTGTATTTTTCAATTAATTTTGCGGCATTATGATTATTTCGACCTGGAGACTTTCTTTTAAAATTTTCATTATTAGAAAAATTTGTATTAAATTTCTGTCGATCACCACTAGATTTAAATGATCTATCATTTCTTCTAAAATTACTTCTTCGGTTGCTATTATTATTATTTCTAAATGTTACCATGATCCTAATATTTAAATTTTTGTACAGATTATGCATCTATCTTTGTTTGCAAAATCTTTTCTAATAATATTTATATAAAAACCATTTCTTTTTAATAAATTAATAACTTTATTTTTTTGATCAAAACCAATCTCTAAAATAAACTTTCCATTTTTTTTAATCAGTTCAGATGATTTGTTTATTACTTTTCTGATTTCTGATAAACCATCTAAACCACCATCTAAAGCCAACAAAGGCTCATATTTAGCAACGTCCAAGTCCAAATATTTAATTTTATTTTTATTAATATAAGGAGGATTAGATATAATTAAATCATATTTGCCAATTATAAATTTGTCAACATCTGTTTTAAACAATTTTAGTCTATTTGAAACATCTAGATTAACCGCATTAATCTTGCATATATTTAAAGTATCTTTACTAATGTCAATTCCTGTACCATAAAAGTTTTTTTTTTCTTTTAATATTGACAATAAAATGCATCCAGATCCAGTTCCAATATCTAATATTTGCAATTTGTTTTTATTTTTTACAAAATTTAATGTACTTTCAATTAATAATTCTGTATCAGGTCGAGGTATTAAAGTATGCTTATTCACAAAAAATTCTGAATTCCAAAAAGATTTTTTATTTATTAAATATGCAACAGGTTTTCTGTAAGATCTTTCTTTAATTAATTTTTTAAAAGTCATCAAATTTTGATCTTTTAATTTTTTATCTAAATTTAATAAGATATATTTCTTATCTTTGTTAATTGCTTTTGCCATTAAAATTTCAGAATCAATATTTGCAGAATAGATAGAGTTAGATTTTAATATTTTTGTACCTTCAAGAATTGCAGAATAAATATCCATTAATTTAAATTTTTTAATCTTTCTTCTTGTGTCTGAAGAGTAAGAGACTCTATCATTTCATCAAATGCTTCTCCCTCTAAAAAATCCACTAATTTATGAAGAGTTAGATTTATTCTATGATCCGTCACTCTTCCTTGAGGAAAATTATATGTTCGAATTCTTTCTGATCTATCTCCAGTTCCAATTTTTGTTTTACGATCTTGAGATCTTTCCTGATCTATTCTAGATCTTTCTAACTCATAAAGGCGAGCTCTCAAAATTTTCATTCCTTTAGCTTTATTTTTATGTTGTGATTTTTCATCTTGTTGTGATACTGATAAACCTGTTGGGATGTGGGTTATTCTTACAGCACTGTCAGTAGTATTTACTGATTGCCCTCCAGGTCCTCCTGCTCTAAACACATCAACTCTTAAATCAGAATCATTTATTTTTAAATCCACTTCCTCAGCTTCAGGCAAGACTGCTACTGTTGCTGCTGATGTATGGACTCTGCCCTGAGTTTCTGTGTCAGGAACTCTTTGAACTCTGTGTACTCCACTCTCATATTTAAGTGCCGAATAGATATTTCGACCTTTTATTGATGCAATAACTTCCTTTAGACCCCCAGCATCACTCCTTGAAATTGAAATGACTTCTAAAGACCATTTTTTTTTATTGCTGATCTTTTCATACATTTTGAATAAATCTGATGCAAATAAACTTGCCTCCAAACCACCTGTTCCAGCTCTTATTTCAATTATTGCGTTTTTCTTATCAGCATCATCTTTGGGTAACAAAAATAATTTTAATTTTTTTTCATTAACATTATGCCGATTTTGTAAATCTGTTAATTCTAAATCTGCCATTTTTTTTAACTCTTCATCACTGGAACTATCATTTAATATTTTTTCCAATTCCTCTTTTTCAGTTTGAAAAGAAATGTAATCCTTAGCATTGTTTACTATTTCATTAAGATCTGAATATTCCTTCGATTTTTCTGCAAATAACTTATTGTCTAATCCACCAGAGGAAAGGTCCTTTTCTATAGAGGAATGTCTTATAATTAATTCCTTTATTGTTTTTAAAGGTATCATAATTAGTTTTTTAGTTCAGACGCCTTTTTCTCTACTTCACTTACAACCTTATCAATTATATCCTCAGTTAATACCTTCTTGCTCTGAACACCAGACAAATAAAGCATGTTATTGCCTTTGCCCCCTCCAGTAATTCCTACATCTGTCATTGCAGCCTCTCCTGGTCCATTCACAACGCAACCAATTATTGATAGTGTTATTGGGGTTTTTATATGAGCTAATTTCTCTTCCAATGTTTTAACCGTAGAAATAACTTCAAATGCTTGTCTTGCACAAGATGGGCAGGATATAATTTTTACTCCTCTATTTCTCAAATTTAGAGATTTTAATATCTCATTTCCTATTTTCACTTCTTCTATTGGGTTGTCAGATAATGAAATTCTTATTGTATCTCCAATACCATCCATCAATAAACTTCCAAGACCGATTGATGATTTAATACTACCAGAAATAAAACCTCCTGCTTCAGTAATTCCAAGATGTAAGGGATAATCAGTAACTTTAGATAATTGCCTATACGCCGCTGTAGAGAGGAACACATCAGATGATTTGACACTAATTTTAAAATTAAAAAAGTCTTTATCTTCTAAGATTTTAATATTTCTTTCTGCGCTTTCAACTAATGCTTCTGGACAAGGCTCTTTGAATTTTTCCAAGATATCTTTTTCTAAAGAACCCGCATTTACTCCAATTCTTATCGAACAATCATTGTCCTTCGCAGCCCTTAAAACCTCATGAATTTTTTTTTGATCTCCAATATTACCTGGATTAATTCGTAAACAACTTGCTCCATTTTCTGCTGCCTCAACAGCTCTTTTATAATGAAAATGAATATCAGCAACAACTGGTATTGAAACGTGTCTAATTATTTCTTTCAAAGCTATTGTTGATTCTTTATCAGGACAAGAAACTCTTACAATGTCGGCACCTTCTTCTGCTATATCGTTTATTTGTTTTATAGTTGCCTTTATATCTGTGGTCAAAGTGTTAGTCATTGATTGAACAGATATTGGATTATCACCTCCAATTTTTACGTTTCCAACATTTATTACTTTTGTATTTCTTCTTTTAATATCTCTAAAAGGTCTTACACTCATTTTATTAGTCTAGTTTAAATTCTTTATGTAAAGCGGCTACAGCTCTTTTAACATGCTTTGCAGAAACTAGAACTGAAATTTTTATTTCAGAAGTAGAAATTACTAAAATATTAATTTTTCTCAAAGCAAGTGCTTGAAACATTCTATATGTTATACCTGGGGTGGTGATCATACCGACACCAATAATTGAAACTTTTGAGACATCCTTATCGAATGACAACTTTTTAAACGATATTTTCTTATTTTGTTTAATTAATTTTTCAGTTTTTTTTAAATCATCAGCTTTTATTGTAAATGTAAGATCAGTCTCTCTACCATCTAAAGAAATATTCTGAACTACCATGTCAACATTGATAAGGTTTTTAGACAACGGTTTAAAAATGGATGCGGCAACCCCAGGCTTGTCCTTAACACCTATTATTGTAATTTTAGCATCATTTTTTGTCGATGAAATTCCAGTAATAATTTGGTCGCTAAACATCTTTTTTGACTCAGTAATTATTGTACCAGGCTTTGAAGTAAAAGAAGATTTAACTTTTATTTCAATTTTATTTAATTTTGCATCCTGGACAGACGTAGGTTGCATAACTTTTGAACCAAGAGATGCCATTTCTAACATCTCATCGTAAAAAATTTTTTTAATTTTTTTTGCTTTTTTATATTCTCTTGGATCAGTAGTATAAACACCATCCACATCAGTATAAATTATACACTCATCAGCTTTTATAAATTTTGCGATCATAATTGCTGTAGCATCAGATCCACTTCTTCCAATAGTAGTAATTCTAAAATCTTTACTAACACCCTGAAAACCTGTGATTACAGGTATACCGCCTGATTTAAGATATCTACTTAGTGTTTTAGTACTTACTGAACTT
>CACKIQ010000042.1 GCA_902600245.1 uncultured Pelagibacteraceae bacterium
AATTATTTTATTGAAGGTGTTGTTGAAAAACCTTCTATCAAAAAAGCCCCATCTAATAGAGCTGTAATCGGTAGATATATATTGCCACGTACAATTTTTAAAAAAATAAAAACTCTTCAACCTGGTAAAGGTAAAGAGCTACATATTACTGATGCTATACAGCTATTAATTAATGAAAATGAAAAATTTATAGCTCATAATTTTGAAGGCAAGTACCTTGATTGTGGGACAATGAGTGGCTATATCAACTCATCAAAAGAAATAGGGAAGATATGAAATTGTGTATGATCGGTACAGGTTATGTTGGTTTAGTAAGTGGAGTTTGTTTTTCAGATTTAGGAAATGATGTAGTTTGTGTTGATAAAGATATAAATAAAATTCAAAATTTAAAAAAAGGTATTATTCCAATTTATGAACCAGGTTTAGAAGAATTAGTTTTAAAAAATTATAAAAATAAAAGATTAAATTTCTCAACAAACTTAAAAGACTCAGTTAGAAAATCAGATATAATTTTTATTTGTGTAGGTACTCCAACAAAAAAAAATAGTAATAGTGCTGATTTAACCCAAGTATATTCTGCAGGAAATGAAATATCAAAATGCATAAATAAATTTAAAATTATAATTAATAAATCTACTGTGCCAGTTACAACAGGTGATGAAATTGAAAAAATTATTTTAAAAAAAGCAAATAAAAAATATTTTTCAGTAGTTTCTAATCCAGAGTTTTTGAGAGAAGGTGAGGCAATTAGAGATTTTATTTATCCAGATAGAATAGTAGTCGGATCAAATGATAATAGGTCAAAAAAAATACTAAAAAATTTATATTCACCTTTAATATCAAAGGGTGCAAAATTTATTGCTACCCAAAGAAGAGCTGCAGAGTTAATTAAATATGCGTCGAATGCTTTTTTAGCAACCAAAATCACTTTTATTAATGAAATTGCCAATTTATGTGAAAAAACAGGCATTGATGTTGAGGATATCTCAATTGGTATTGGACTCGATAAAAGAATTGGGAGCAGATTTTTAAGAGCTGGACCATCATATGGTGGATCATGTTTTCCAAAAGACACTAAAGCTTTGGTATCAACAGCTGATAAATTTAAAACCAATTTGTCAGTAGTAAAAAGTGTTATTAAATCTAATAATTTAAGATCTGATTTATTATCCAAAAGAGTTAGCTTAATTCTAAAAAATAAAATTAAAAATAAAATTGTATCTTTTTTAGGTGTAACTTTTAAAGCAAATACAGACGATATGAGAGACTCATCAAGTCTTAAATTAATTCCATTTTTATCAAAAAAGGGTGCCAAAATTAAATATTATGATCCTACCGGATCAAAGAAAGAATTTAAAAAATTAAAAAATGTCCAATTCTCTAATTCAATACAAGACTCAATTAAAGGATCAGATATTGTAATTATACATACAGAATGGAATGATTTTAAATCAATTAATTTCAAAAAATTTACAAAAAATAAAAAACTTATTATCTATGATATGAGAAATATTTATTCACCAGATAAAATTAAGAAAAATGGTTTTAAATATTTTGGTATCGGAAGATAGTTTAATTTAACTCAAAAATTGCATCTACCTCAACAGACACACCAAGTGGAAGGCTGTTCGTGCTTACTGCAGCTCTAGTATGCATACCAGTATCACCAAATAATGAAACTATTAGATCAGATGCACCGTTAATTACCTTTGGTTGTTCTGTAAAATCATCTGTTGAGTTGACAAAGCCAGTCAGTTTAACGCAAGATTTAATTTTTGAAAGATCTCCGTCACAAGCTTTTTTCAATTGTGCAATTATACTTAGACCACAACGCTTTGCAGCCTCATATCCATCATTAGTTGAAAGATCTTTTCCAACTTTGCCTTTAATTAATTCTCCTTTTTCGTTAATTGAAATTTGACCTGAAATATATAGTAAATTTCCAGCTATCTTTGAAGCTACATATGAACCAACAGGAGCTTTTGCCTCTGGCAATACAAGTTTTAAATCTTTTATTTTATTCTCAATTTTCATTCTTCATTTTTTCCATAAACTCTTTATGACTTTTACTTTCTTTGAATAATTTTAGTTTTTTCTTTAATTCAAATTTTTTAATTTTAGATTTAGCACCCTCTATCTTAGTCGAAGTCTTAATTTTTAACTCTGAGGATTTCTTTTTAATAATTTCTGATGTGCACTTAGCATATTCTTTAGATAATTTATCAAATTTACTACAATTATTGTTATCAGAATAGGATTGATTTATTAAACCGAAATATAAAATACTTATTAAAAATAAAAATTTCATTTTTTTTTTCTTTTTGTTTTTTTATTTCTATCGTATTCACGTCTTTTCTCAATAAGTATAAGCGCTTCTTCCATAGTAAGTTCTACAGGATCCTTTTCCTCTGGAATAGTTGCATTTAATGATTTATATTTAATATAAGGTCCATATTGACCTTTCATGATTCGAACTGGTTTCTTATCCTCAGGATGTTCTCCCAAGTCTTTTATGATTGAAGAAGATATTCTTCCAGGCCTTGCTTCCGCAATAAGTGTAATAGCTCTATTTAAACCAATTGAAAAAATTTCGTCTACATTGTCAATTCTAGCTGATTTATTTTCACATTTTAAATAGGGACCAAATCTGCCTGTATTCAAAGTAATTTCCTTCTTATTATCTGGATTTATACCTAATGATTTAGGAAGTGAACATAAAAATTTAGCTTTTTCTATATCTATATTTTCTAATTCAATTCCTTTTGGAATTGATACATTTTTTAATAATTCATTTACTTCAGTTTTCTTTTTTTTTGTTTTTTTTCTTTTCTTAGTTTCTTCTTCTTTAACTTCTTGATGAACTTTCTCATATTGAAGGTAAGGACCGAATCTTCCATTTTTTAGAAAAATATCATTTCCATTTTCATGTTTACCAAGAAATTTTGGTTCTGCTAGTCGTGATTGAGCAGCTGCTTTAGCTTTTGATAATGGTCTAGTAAATTTACATTCTGGATAATTTGAACATCCAATAAAAGCACCTCCCCTAAAACTATTTTTTAAACTTAGTGAGCCAGTATCGCATAACTGACATTTTCTAACTATATTTCCTTCCTTATCTGTTTCAAATATTAATGCTCCCAAACTCTCATTTAAAAGATCTAAAACTTCTCTAGTTCTTTTTTCTTTTACCTCTGAAACATTGTTATTAAAGTCTTTCCAAAACAACTCTAGAACTTTTAACCAACTTTCTTTACCTGTAGTAATTTCGTCTAATTGATCTTCCAGACCAGCTGTAAAGTTATAATCCACATACTTTGAAAATAGTTTTTCCAAAAATGCAGAAATTAATTTTCCTCTGTCAGTTGGAAAAAATCTTTTGTTAATTATTTCTGCATAACCTCTATTTGCTATAGTTGAAATTATACTTGCATAAGTTGAGGGTCTACCAATTCCTAACTCTTCTAATTTTTTAACTAAACTTGCCTCAGAGAAACGTGGGGGAGGTTGGGTAAAATGTTGTTCATCAACAAGAGCTTCTATATTAATTGGTCCTTTTGACATTTCAGGTAAAATTTGCTCATCATCATCTTTACTTTGATTTGAATAAACTTTTAAAAATCCATCAAATTTCAAAACCGATCCACTTGATTTACATATAGTTTTACTGTCTTCAGATTCAATTGTTATTGTATTTCTATCAAATTTTGCTGTTTCCATTTGAGAAGATAAAGCTCTAGACCAAATTAAAGAGTATAATTTTTGCTGGTCAGGACTTAAATACTTTTTAACAGAATCTGGATTTCTATTAATATCAGTTGGTCTTATTGCTTCATGAGCTTCTTGAGCATTTTTTGCTTTTTTCCCAGAGTAATTATTTGGATTCTCTGGCAAGTATTCTTTTCCATATTCTTTTTTAATAAAATTTCTAAAATCAGAGATAGCATCGGCTGATAAATTAGTTCCATCTGTTCTCATATAAGTAATTAACCCAACTGTATCTCCTTCAATTTCAATTCCTTGATAAAGTTTTTGTGCTATTTGCATTGTTCTTGATGCACCAAAACCCAATCTACTAGAAGCAACTTGCTGAAGTGTTGAAGTAGTAAATGGCCCTGAGGGATTTCTGCTAACAACTTTTGAGGAAATATCAGTTATGTTAAATTTTTTGGTCTTAATATTTGAAATTGCCTTTTCAATTTCCTCTTTATTTTTAAATGAAAATTTTTCAATTTTTTCTCCATCAAGTTGAGAAATACTTGCTGTAATCTTACTTTTGTTTTTATCCTGAAAATTAATACTTAAAGTCCAAAATTCTTCAGGCTTGAATAATTCAATTTCATGTTCTCTTTCAGTAATCAATTTCAGTGCAACAGATTGAACTCTACCAGCAGATTTTGAACCAGGTAATTTAGTCCACAGGATTGGTGATATATTAAATCCCACTAAATAATCTAATGCCCTTCTAGCCATGTATGCATCGACTAATAAGGGTTCTATCTGTCTTGGATTTTCAATACCATGTGTTACAGCTTTTTTTGTTATTTCATTAAATACCACACGTTCAA
>CACKIQ010000043.1 GCA_902600245.1 uncultured Pelagibacteraceae bacterium
TATTTTTTTTAATTTTTTAATTACTGCTTCTTTTTTAAGACACTTGGGTGACTTATGACCAACTGGTATGTAACATGCTTTTCCAATTTTAGAGCAAAGAGAAATACCCACTAAATCTGCTTGGTGAGGATCTAATGAAGTGGTTTCCGTATCTACAGCGACTTCACCAACTTCTTCTGCCTCCTCTATCCATTTATCAATTTCATCTAAGCTATTAATTAAATAATAATTTTTGTTATTTACAGTTTGTTGTTTTTCTAGATTTTGAGTTTCAATCTTATTACTTTCTAGTTCAGGTTCTCCATAAGCAGAAATTGCAGAGCTTAACAACCTATTAAATTCCATTTCTCTTAAAAATTTATATAATTTATCTTTATCTATATTTTGCAATTTAAATTCACTTAACTCCCTATCAACAGGAGAGTTGTGATTTAGTGTTACAAGTTTTTTACTTATTAATGCTTTATCCTTGTTCTCAATTAATGTTTCTCTTCTTTTATTTTGCTTAATCTCATGAGCAGATTTTAGTAAGTTTTCTAAAGTGCCATATTTGTTAATTAGCTCTGCAGCTGTCTTAACACCTATTCCCGGAACACCAGGAACATTATCACTACTATCTCCTGCTAAAGATTGTACATCAATAACTTTTGAAGCATCTACTCCAAACTTTTTTACAACATCATCATCAGTTATAAATTTATTTTTCATAGGGTCAAAAATTCGAACCCCTTTTTTGTAAAGCTGCATTAAATCTTTATCTGATGAAACAATTGTAACCTTTGCACCCTTTTTAAGAATTTGATCAACATATGTAGCTATTAAATCATCTGCTTCATAATTAGGAAGATCCACAGATGGCAAATTAAATGCCAGGACTGATTTTCTTATATATTCAAATTGTGGAGCTAAATCGTCAGGCGCCTCAGATCTATTAGCTTTATAATCACTATAAATTTCATTTCTGAAAGTTTTTCTTGCTGAGTCAAATATTACTGCAAAATGTGTTGGTTTTTGCAAGTTTTGATTGGATTTTGAGTCTTCTAATAATTTAAATAACATACTGCAAAAACCACTTACAGCACCTGTTGGAAGACCATCACTTTTTCTACTCAACGGAGGCAAAGCATAATAAGCTCTAAAAATATAACCAGAGCCATCAATCAAATAAAAATGATCTGTTTTTTGAATTTTATTCATGAAGTAATATTAAATATTATAATGATAATATAATCTGTATATAAAAAAATTTACTTTCAATTATTATAACAATTATAACTAGATTATTTTTTATATTTTGAGTATTATTTAACAATGGAATTAACAAAAAATCTCTCACAAGCTAAACTATTTAAATCTCTGGTTGTTATTGTTCTTGGTTCAATAGCACTAACTATATCTGCAAAGATCAAAATTCCTTTCTATCCGGTTCCTATGACTATGCAAACATTTGTTGTATTATTTTTAGGAATAAGTTTAGGACATAAAATTGCACTAGCTACAATTGGTCTATATTTAATTGAAGGAATTGCAGGGCTTCCCGTATTTTCAAATTCTCCTGAAAAAGGTGTTGGATTAGTTTACTTTACAGGGCCAACTATGGGTTACTTAATTGGTTTTTTAACAGCTTGTTACTTAGCCTCTAAAATTAAGATTGATGATAATTTTTTCGTTATTTTATTTAAGTTAATTATTGCAACTTCAACAATTTATATTTTGGGTCTAATTTGGCTTGGGACATTGATTGGATGGGACAAGCCAATTTTTGCTTTAGGTGCAAAACCGTTTCTATTAGCCGAGATTTTTAAAATTATGCTTTTAGCCCTTTTGACTAAGCAAATAATTAAAATTAAAAAATTTATCTAGGTGATCTTTTAGAAAGAATTCTTTGAAGAGTTCTTCTGTGCATTTTAAGTCTTCTGGCTGTTTCTGAAACATTCCTATTACATAACTCGAAAACTCTATGTATATGTTCCCACTTAACTCTGTCAGCCGACATGGGATTTTCAGGAGGGGCTGCTTTTTTTGAAGGATCTGCCAATAATGCTTTCTCTACATCTTCTGCATCAGCAGGTTTGGCTAAATAATCTATAGCACCTTCTTTGATTGCAGCTACTGCCGTTGGAATATTTCCATAACCAGTTAACATGATAATTCTACTATCACTATTTGAAGACTGAATTTCTTTTACAACCTCAAGTCCATTTCCATCTGCAAGTCTTAAATCTACAACCGCAAAACCAGGTTTTTTAGTTTTTACAGATTCAACTCCCTTTTGCACACTCTCAGCTTGAAAAACTTCAAATCCTTTTTTTTCCATCGCTCTTGCTAAACGCTCACGGAAAGGATTATCATCATCCACTATTAATAATGATTTATTCTCAAAATCGCTAAGTTTCTGTAGTTTTGCTTCTTCTTTCATGCGCTTTATATGGGGTCTCTTCAAGATATTACAATATATGAATTTTACGCATTTCTGGCTTGAATTATTTGCTTTACATTGGTGTTGTTTACTTTATATGCCAAAAAATATTAAAGTTTTTTTTAAAAAGACTTTTTTTTATTAAATTTTTTTTGGAGGCATTTAAAATGCAAAAATTTAAATCAGTTGAAGAATTAGTTAATCAGCTGAAACCTGAAAAACCAGTTTACTGTATAAGAAAGAATTCCATAAAATCTGCTGTTAATTTTTTCCTAAAGAAATTTCAAGGTAAAATTTTATATGCAGTTAAGACTAATCCACACCCTGAAGTAATCAAAACAATCATAGAAAGTGGAGTTGAACAATTTGATGTAGCATCAATAGAGGAAATTAAAAATATTAGAACTTTTAGCAAAACTGCTAAATGCTCTTATATGCATACTGTAAAAAGTAGAGAAAGTATAAAAGAGGCATATTTTAATTATGATGTAAAAACTTTTTCATTAGATACTAAAGATGAACTGATTAAAATAATTGAAACTACAAATAATGCTGAAGATTTAGAATTATTTGTAAGAGTTGCTGTTTCCAATGAACATGCAGAAATTGATTTATCTAAAAAATTTGGTGCTTTAACATCAGAAGCAATAGGTTTGTTAAGACTTGTAAAACAACATGCTAAAAAGGTTGGCTTAAGTT
Organism: uncultured Pelagibacteraceae bacterium; assembly: GCA_902600245.1. Taxonomy (GTDB): domain Bacteria; phylum Pseudomonadota; class Alphaproteobacteria; order Pelagibacterales; family Pelagibacteraceae; genus Pelagibacter. The sequence goes on from CACKIQ010000043.1 coordinate 3,119, forward strand.
TTCATGTTGGTTCACAATGTATGCATCCAATTTCTTATGCGAAAGGAATTAGTGAAATTGGAAATATAATTAAAAAAACCAAGATAATTCCAGATTATATTAATGTAGGTGGAGGTTTCCCTACAATCTATCCTGACTTAATTCCACAATCTTTAATTAGTTATTTTAATGAAATAAATAAGAGTTTAGAAAATTTAAAACTTGAAAAACTTCCTGAAATTATTTGTGAGCCTGGTAGAGCTATAGTTGCAGAAAGTGGCTCAACAGTTGTAAGAGTTAATTTAAGAAAAAAACAAAAGCTTTATATTAATGATGGTACATATGGTACTCTTTTTGATGCAGGTACACCTAACATTGTATTTCCATCTAGAATGATTAAAGAAAATTCTAACAAAATAATTTCAAAAAAATTAACTGCTTTTGACTTCTTCGGGCCAACATGTGATAGCATGGATTACATGAAAGGTCCTTTTTTGCTTCCAAATAATATTAAAGAAAATGATTATATTGAACTTGGTCAACTTGGAGCATACGGATTGACATTTAGAACTCAGTTTAATGGTTATTACTCAAATGAAATTTATGAAGTTGAAGATAACCCAATAATGACAATGTATGATAAAGGCATCAACAAAGCTAACATGGTAGCTTAATGTCGAGTCAAAAAAATCCAGGTCATAACAGTAAAAGAGATTTCTTAAAAAGTCCTGTTGAGCACATCGATATAACTTCTTTTGATAGTAGAAAAATTATATCCTCAATGGAAAAAATGTCATTTGTTTCCAGAGAAACAGCAAATGCTGCTAATATTTATAACGAGATGCTTAAAGATAAAGATTGTACAATTTTCCTTACCTTAGCAGGCTCTACCTCGGCAGCTGGATGTATGAATATTTATAAAGATTTAGTTAAATATAATATGGTCGATGCAATTGTTGCAACAGGAGCCTCTATAGTAGATATGGATTTTTTTGAAGCTCTTGGTTTTAAACATTATCAAGGTTCACAATTTCAAGATGATACTGAGCTGAGAGACAACTATATAGATAGAATTTACGATACCTACATAGATGAAGAAGAGCTTCAAATGTGCGATAAAATTATATGTGAAATCGCTAATAACCTAGAGGCGAGAAGCTATACTTCAAGAGAGTTCATTTATGAAATGGGAAAATATTTAAAAAATAACTCAAAGAAAAAAGACTCTTTAATTGAAACCGCTTTTGACAATAATGTTCCTATTTTCTGCCCCGCTTTTACTGACTCGAGTGCAGGATTCGGATTAGTTATGCATCAAGAACAAAATCCAAAAAAACATATAACAATAGACTCAGTTAGAGAGT
>CACKIQ010000044.1 GCA_902600245.1 uncultured Pelagibacteraceae bacterium
CCTGCCTTTGTAAAATCTATTTCTTATTTAAGTTTTGATGTCTATCAAAAAATATTTTCAGAAAAAAAAGAAACCGATGTTGTAATTGTTGATATTGATGAAAAAAGTTTGGGAAAATTTGGTCAATTTCCATGGAATAGAAATGTATTTGCTAAAATATTAGATCAGTTAAACAACTCGAACCCTAAAGCTATTGGTTTTGATATATTTTTTACTGAAAAAGATAAACAATCCCCAGATGCTATAATTAAATCATACAATCTAATTCCTTCAGACGTTTCTGAACTTCAAAATTTAAAAGGTCCTGATCAAGTTTTTTCTGAGAAATTAAAAGAGACAAAATCTGTTATAGCTGTTTTAGGAAGCAATGTTTCTTCCCATACAAATTATAATAGAAAGGCAAAAGCAAGATTTTTATCTAAAGGAGGAGATCCAAAAGATTTTACCTATTCTTATCCTCATTCAATAGGATCATTAGAAATATTAGAAAAAAATGTTAAAGGCTTAGGTTCAATTTCTTTTTTAGATCAATTAGATGGGATAATTAGATCATTACCAATGGTTGTAAAACTTGAAAATAAATTATACCCAACCATGGGACTAGAGATGATAAGAGTTGGCTCTAATCAAAAAAATATTTATATTGAGCTTAATGAAATAGGAATACAAAGAGTAAGTGCAAGACCTAATAAAATCAAAACAGATCCCAATGGTATAATTTGGATAAAATATAAAAGATCCTCAAAAAGTCAGTATATTTCAGCTAGTGATGTTTATGATGGAAACTTTGAAAAAAATTTTTTTGCTAATAAATATGTTTTGATTGGTGCTTCAGCTCAGGGTTTATTTGATCTTGTAAAAACTCCATTAGGGATAACAGTTCCAGGTGTTGAAGTACATGCAAATGTCATTGAAAATATTTTAGATCAATCTTATTTAATAAGAAATCCAAATACTTACTTATTTGAATTATTATTTTCTATTGTAATTGCATTAGTTACTTTCGTTTTATCACAAAAAATAAAACCAAAATTTAGTTTGTCTATTTTTTTTGGAAATATTTTATTAATTATAATAATTGGTTTTTCTATCTATAAATTAAGATCTGAATTAGTAGATATTAGTTACCCAACTTTTATAGTAACATTAACATTTTTGTCAGGACTTTATTTCAGATTTATTGAAGAAAATAAAATTGCATTAGCGAATCTTCAAAAAGAAGCAAAACTTTTAAAAGAGCGTGAACTTGCAGCAGGTGTTCAAAAAAGTCTATTTCCTGATATTTCAAAATTTGAAAATTTTATATTTGCCAAAAATGTACCAGCTAGAGATGTTTCAGGTGATTACTTTGATGTGGTAAGATCTTCAGCTGAAGAATATTTTTTTACATTAGCTGATGTATCTGGAAAAGGAGTTAAAGCTGGAATGTATATGGCAAAAGCTTCTTCTATATTCAGAACTTTAACTAACTTAAAATTTCCTTTAGAGAAAGTTGTATTTGGTGTTAATAACGAGTTAGTTGAGGCTAAATTTAAAGGAATGTTTGTTACAGCTGTTTTCGGCAAGCTTAATATAAAAACAGGAGAACTTGTTTTTATTAATGCAGGTCATGAAAGTATTTTAACTTTTGATGAGAATAAAAATTATGAGTATATCAAATCTGATATGCCACCAATCGGTATCGTCAAATATTTTACAGAGTCTATGGTAAAATCAAATACAATTAATCTTAGCGATAAAACATTTGTTGTTTATACTGATGGTGTTACAGAGGGTTATTTAAAAAATGGTGAGGAGATGGGTGCTGAGGGTGTTCAAAAAATAATAGACGAAATGACAAATGTAACCCCCAGAAATATTGTAGAAGCTATAGAACAACAGTTAAATTGGGGAGCTGAAAAGTTGAGAGACGACATAACCTGTATGGCAATTAATATAAAGAATACAGAACTAATTAAAAAAAATAAATAATCGCCCTACAAAACCTATTATGGACATATTTTAAATAATAAAAATATTATGTAATGTATAAATTCAACTATGAAAAAAATTTTTTTTATCATTTTAATATATTTGTTTGTTAATGGATGCGGACCGCATTCTGCATCATTGGTTGGAAATGGTGTCGCACTAGTTGGTACAAATGACATTTCCAGGTTGGCATTATCAAAAAGTACAGACATTCTTATCAAACAAAGAACAGGTAAAACCACATTCGATCACTTAGTTTCAAATAATAATTTTGAAAATAAGTTAAGAGATTGTGAAATACATAATTCGAGTGAATTAAATGAAATATTTTTCAAAACATTGGATGAGATAGATTGTTCAAACGAAATAACCCATTTTGAACAATTTGAACCTAGCTAATTTACAAATTACATGCTTTTATACTCCTATGAGTACAGAAAGCTTGAATAGAACATCCAGTATAGAAATTAGTGAAAATCAAGACTCCGTCAAAGTTACTAAGATAGCTCCAAGAAGAGCAAATATGGATGTTCTAAGGAAAAGACTTTTACAGGAGAAAAAAAAAGAAAAGAAAAAGATGACATTAATTCTTTCTACTCTTGTAGTTTCTCTTGGAGCAATAACTATCTTAACCTATTAATTCTTTAAGATCTTTTTTTACACTATTTGTTATCCTAATATCTTTTTTAAAGTTTTTTTTAAATCTTAAATATTTATTTTGACCAGGATACATAATTTTATTGAAACCTTTAATTTTTGGTAGTTTTTTAATTGTTTTAATATTGCTCAAAATTCTTTTATTAAAATCTTTTTGAAAAAGATTTTTTTTAAATGTAATAAATAAATGACCAACATTTTGAGGCCCTGTGAAGTCATCAAATGGATCTTTTACATGACCACTATGATTAGCACCAGTTAAGACACCACTTAAAATATCAACCATCCAAGCTAATCCTGATCCTCTAAATCCTGCTATAGGTAATTGAACACCTTTTAAAGCTTTTCTAGCATCAGTTGTTGGATTACCAAATTTATCTAATGCAACACCTAATGGAATTTTTTTATTACTTCTTGCAGCAACCCTTATTTTTCCTCTATTGATCATAGATATAGATGTATCTAAGATAAATGGTATCTTGGTACCAGTTGGAGTTCCAAAGCAAATTGGATTTGTTCCAAATAGTGATTTCATTGCACCATGAGGTGCTATTGCAGGTGGGCCGTTTGTAAAAATCATTACTATCAAATTTTTTTTGATAGCTTGTTCTGCATAATAACCAGACATACCATAATGACCACTATTTTTAATTGCCACCATTCCTATACCTGTTTTTTTTGCATTTTGAATTGCTGTTTTAATTCCAAAATCAGCTGCAACAAAACCAATACTATTATCTGCATCTATGTGAGAAATTGATGCGGTAATTTTTTTAATTTTTATTTTTGGTTTTGGGTTAATTAATTTTTTTGAAATTCTATCACAATACATTTTTAATCGTGAAAGACCATGGCCATAAGCACCAACTAATTCTGCATTAATCAACGCATTTGTTGTAATTTTTGCATGTTGTTTTGAAAGTCCTTTAGAAACAAAGATTTTATTAAGTAATTTAAAAATTTTTTGATGCTTCATTTGCTTTTATAAGATATTTTTTATTACATGAAAATAATCGATACAACAACATATTTTGAGGAAGATTTAGTAATGAATTTAAGATTTAATATTTTAAATTCTTACATAGATAAATTTATTATATCTGAAGCAAGATTTACCCACAGTGGTAGAGAAAAAGAGATTAAATTTGATAAAGAAAAATTCCCTAAATTTGCTGACAAAATAGTTCATATAGTAATTGATAAAGAACCTCCTGAAATAATTAAAAAAAATAACTTAAGCATTGAAGAAAAAAGATTAAATAGTGTTTTAAGAATTAAGGCTCAAAGAGACTTTATTATGAAATATTTAGGACCGTTTTCAAAAGAAGATTATATCATTCATAGTGATAATGACGAAATTCCTAATTTAGAAAATTTTAATTTCAAACTAAATAAAAAAA
>CACKIQ010000045.1 GCA_902600245.1 uncultured Pelagibacteraceae bacterium
TAGGGTAGCATATTTTCTAGAATGGCCAAGTCCAAACCTAGAGGACATGATGAAGAAAAATTACTCAAAAGCTTTAGGAGTTCCAGTAAAGTGGACAAGCTTCAACACTGGTGTGGAAATGACAGAAGCTATGTTAGCAGGAGATATTGATATTTCTTACTCACAAGGTTTAGTGCCTTTTATCAATGCTGTGAAATCTAATGCACCTATAAAACTGATTGATATTGCAATGGAATACGGAATGGGTGGAACTACATGTGTTACATCTAATGCTTCTGGAATTACAAAAGCAAACGCAAGTGAATTAGAGGGTAAAAAAGTTGCAGTGCCTTTAGGTACTATGGCTGATTATGTTTTTACTGCAAGTATGGAAATTGTTGGTGCCGATCCAAGCAAAATGACTGTTATTGATATGGTTCCAGAAGATGGAGCTGCAGCTTTAGTAAGTGGTGATGTTGCAATGGCATGTTTATTTGGTGGTAATTCAATTGCAGCAGCTACAGAAGTTGGTTCTAGATTAATTTCAGTTGAGGAAGCTAGAGCTGGAGGTATTCTAGGTATAGATATTACTTCTGTAACTAATAAGTTTATGAATGAAAATCCAGGAATGGTAAGGACTTTTGTTGAAGTTACTCATGAAGCTAATGCAAGATATAATTCAGGTAAAAGCGATATGAGTTCTATGTCTAAAGCATCTGCGATGGAAGTATCAAAAATGAAAGGTACTTTAGATGGATTTAAATTCTTAACTCCTGAAGAAACTAAAAAATCTATGGAGAGTGGTAATCTAGCTGGTTTCTTGGATGGAATGGGAACTCCAAAAGGAAACGTAGATACAAGTTTCTTACCTTTATAATTTTAAAGGTTTAAAACTTTTTAAATAGGCGCTGATTTAATAATTAGTGCCTATTTTTTTAAAAAATTTCAAATATAAGGGCACTATGAGTGATCTTGTTTCTCAAAATCTAAATATGATTTTTAAAACTCCAAAAGGAGAAACAGTTCATGCACTTAAGGATGTAAGTTTTACTTTAAAAAAAGGAGAGTTACTTACGGTTCTTGGTCCTTCTGGTTGCGGAAAAACAACTTTACTTAACATAACTGCTGGATTTTTAAAACCTTCTTCAGGAAAAATTACATTAAATAATAACGAAATTGATGGGCCAGGTGTTGAAAGAGGAATGGTATTTCAACAAGGTGCTTTGTTTGAATGGTTAACAGTAGCTGAAAATGTAAATTTTGGACTTAGGATGAAAAAAGAAAATCCTGAAGTTACAGCTAAAAAAGTTGAGGAATGGTTAGATATAGTTGGTTTGAAAGGATTTGGTAACACTCCTACTTATCAATTGTCAGGTGGTATGCAGCAAAGAGTTGCTCTTGCAAGATGTTTAATAAATGATCCTGATCTAATTTTAATGGACGAGCCATTAGGGGCTTTAGATGCATTAACAAGAGAAAAGATGCAGTCATTAGTTTTAAAAATTTGGAAAGAAACTGGAAAAACTATTATTTTAATTACTCACTCCGTGGAGGAAGCTCTCTTACTTGGTGAAAGATTATATGTTATGGCACCAAGACCAGGAAGAATACATAAAGAATACAATCTTCCATTTGCAGAAATGGGTCTTACACAAGATTTAAGAGAAATTAAAAAAAATAAAGAATTTTCATCTACTAGAGAGGAAATTTTATCCATGATCTGGAACATGGAAGAAGAAATAATGGGAAAAGAGAATTAATGCTAACCCAAATTGTAACAATACTAATTATAGTATCTATTATTGGATGCATTCTTTATGGAAGAAGATTAATTAAAACTGAAAAAGTTGATGCTGTATTTGGTAATCCAGAAAGAGCTAAAGGTGGAACGCACTGGGTAATTGTTGGTAGTAGTGTAATATTAATGCTGTGGCTTTACTATTCATGGGATATTGCAAGAAGTTTTTATCCAAAATCTGCAAACGAATTGTGTCAAGTTGCTAAAATAAATGAATCTTTATTAGGTTTAAAGTATCAATTTCCTATTGAAGAGAGAGAGTTTAAAAGTACATCAATTATAAAAATTGAAAATAAAAATCTTATAAAGATTGCAAATGAAATAAAAGGATCCAAAGATCTAAACGATCAACAAAAAATAATCCTTGTAAGTTACATTGATAGGACTTCTAAATTAATTCCATTGTTAACAAGTGAAGAGTTAATAGAAATTGACACCAAAATAAAAATTCAAGAAATGACTGAGCAAATAAAGCAACTCAGTATTGATTTTCAAAAGGAAGATTATCCTTTTGAGACAGGTGCTCAAAAAATTGAAAGACAAAAACTTATTGATGAACAGGGTGGTTGGGGAATTGTCACTATAGATTCTGGAAGTGGATCAATAGAAAACACTATCGAGATACCAACTGCTCCTCAGACTAAAAAAGGGTTAAAATTTAATGCAGCGGCAAAAGAACTAAGTCTGATAAATGACAATTTTTTTAAATTAAGAAATCACAACCCATTATTCAAAAGCGCAATAAAAAAATTAAAAGATGATATTAAAGCTTATAGAAAAAGTTTAGATGATAGTGGTGAGATAGCATCTGACTATGCAAAAAATATCGTTAAAATTGCAAGAAGAATAGAATTTGCAAGCATTTATCCTCCTAATGCTTTAAATGAAATGCAAGAAGCCATCTTAGAGTTTGATGAATTGCAAAACAAGGAACAAGGTGGATTAAGATTAATTGATATCCTTTTGTTTCCTTCAGGAACAATTGTAGCAAGTGGAGCAACTTGTTCTGAGCAAGGTTCAGGTAGATGGCTGCCTAAACCATCTGATACATTTAATAAATTTGTGGAACTATCAAAACCAAGTGTTGGATACAAAAATGTTCCTCTTTTATGGATTAAAATGGTTGATGTCAGCAAAATGATAGGCTTCATTTTACCAGATTGGATAGCTGATATATTGCCTGGTGAATATCCAGTTCATACAAAAGATGGGATTGTAAAAGAAAACTTTAAAAGTAATGTTTTAAAAGTTGCAACAGGTGACTTTAAATTAGTGAAAGTTCCCGTTCCGTACGGACATATCTGGGATTCTTTTATGAGGGTGTTTTTAGGATTAGTTTTTGGAATTATTATTGGTGTTCCATTGGGATTATTTATGGGTCTAAACAGATTTGCCAAAGGTTTCTTTGATCCGTTAATTGAACTTTATAGGCCGGTCCCTCCTCTTGCATGGGCACCTTTAATTATTTCTGTACTTGGAATTGATAACTCTGGAAAGGTATTTTTATTATTTATGGTCTCTTTATCTATTATGATTATTTCTGCAAGAGCTGGTGCATCAGGAACTCAACTATCAAAAATACATGCAGCCCATTCTTTAGGGGCCACTAAAAAACAAATTTTAAGACATGTAATTTTCCCGAATTCACTTCCTGAAATTCTTACAGGAATTAGAGTAGCAGTTGGTATGTGTTGGGGAACGCTCGTTGCTGCTGAGTTTTTAGCAGGTACAACAGGCATTGGTTTTGTTGAAAACGTGGCTAAAAAGTACTTCCAGTGGGAAGTAATTTGGATAACTATAATTATTATGGGTTTACTAGGTCTTTTATTTGATATTACATTAAGAAAAATAATTGATAAATCAATCCCATGGAGAGGAAAGGGTTAATTTTTTAATCAATCCAATTTTGATAATTATTTATATTCTTTAAAATATAATCTGGTAAAATATTGGTATTAATTTTTTCTAATTTTGTTGTTCTAAATCTATCTAAAGAATTTTTTTTTGCATTATGGTCATAATCTATAGTTTTATTATTTAGATTCTGAATAATTCTAT
>CACKIQ010000046.1 GCA_902600245.1 uncultured Pelagibacteraceae bacterium
TTACCCTCGGTAATTCTCACTCCAACTTTAACAACGTCTCCAGGATAAAATTCTGGAATTTTTTTCTCTGAAAGAATTTTGTTAACGTTATGCTGATTTATTTCCTCAATTGTTTTCATGTTAATATTTATCAAGTTAATTCTTCTTATATTTTTCCCATAAATCTGGTCTTCGGTCGCGTGTTATAGCCTCAGATTGAGATAAACGCCAGTGTTTAATTTTATTATGATCACCTGATAATAGCACGTCTGGCACAGCTTTTTCCTCCCAAATTTGAGGTTTTGTATACTGAGGATACTCTAGAAGACCATTTTCAAAGGTTTCATCTAATTTAGAGTTTTCATTTCCTAATACACCTGGCAGCAATCTTAAAATACTATCTATAACTACATATGCAGCTGACTCCCCGCCTGACAAAACATAATCTCCAATACTAATTTCCTCAATATTTCTTGTTGAAAGTATTCTTTCGTCCACACCTTCAAAATGACCACAAATTAAAGACAGAGATTTTTCACTAGCTAGCTCTTTTGCTAAATTTTGATCAAATTTTTTTCCTTTTGGCGATAGGTATATAATTCTCTCACTCTCATTTTTGTTTTCATCTAAAGACTTTGCAAGAACATCTGCTTTTAACAACATCCCTGAACCACCCCCATAAGGTGTGTCATCTACTGTTTTATGTTTGTCATCAGCTGCATCTCTTATATTTACAACTTTAAGTTTCCATAAATTATTTGATAAAGCTTTTCCATATAGTCCTTTAGATAAAGGACCAGGAAAAAACCTCTGGATAAAGCGTAAACACTTGAGCTTTCCACATAAATAATCTTTAAATTATTTTTTTTCCTCTGCTGGAGCTGCTTCCTTAGGAGCTTCTGCTGCTGGAGCTGCTTCCTTAGGAGCTGCGTCTGCTTTTGGAGCTTCTTCCTTAGGAGCTGCGTCTGCTTTTGGAGCTTCTTTATTATCCTCTTCTTTTTTATTTCTCTCTTTTTTTGGTACTGCTTTAATTGGATTATTTCCATTAACAGGCATAGGCATTAATTCGTTCTCACCTAAAATTCTTGCTACTCTAGTTGTTGGTTTAGCTCCTTGACCAAGCCAATATTTTATTCTCTCAGCTTCTAGGCCCACTCTTTCTTTTTTCTCTTTTGGTAATAAAGGGTTAAAGAAACCAACCTTCTCTATAAATCTTCCATCTCTTGCAAAACGACTGTCGGCAACAACAACCTTATAAACAGGACGTTTTTTTGTTCCACCTCTTGATAATCTTAATTTTAACATATGTTCTCCTTTTTTTATTTTAATTGGTTAAATAGCTCTGGCGGTATACCTTTATCTGACATACCTTTCAGATTTCCTTTTGACATCTTTTTCATCATTTCAGACATCATTTTAAACTGCTTAAGCAATTTATTGATAGTGGCTGGATCTGTGCCAGAGCCATTAGCAATTCTTTTTTTTCTAGAACCATCTATTATTTTTGGACTCTCTCTTTCTTTTTTTGTCATTGATAGAATAATAGCTTCATTTTTTGATATTATACTTTCATCAATACCTGCGGAGTCCATTTGAGATTTAATTTTAGATACTCCTGGCATAAAAGACATAATTCCCTCAATACCACCCATTTTTTTCATTTGTCTTAATTGAGACAAATAATCTTCCATAGAAAATTGACCTTTTTTTATATTTTCCTCTGCTTTTTTAATATTCTCTTCACCTAAATCTTGTGCAGCTTTTTCTACAAGAGATACGATATCTCCCATTCCAAGTATTCTGTTTGCAATTCTATCGGGATGAAATACTTCAAGATTATCTATTTTTTCTCCTATACCTAAAAATTTAATTGGAACATTTGAAACATATTTCATACTCACTGCGGCTCCACCTCTTGCATCACCGTCAGCCCTAGTTAAAATAATTCCAGATAAATTAACTGTATTTTTAAATTCTTTTGCCACTGAGGCTGCAACTTGACCTGTTAAAGAGTCTGCAACTAAGAAAGTTTCTGTTGGATTAATTACAGCTTCAATTTGCTTAATCTCACTCATCATTTGTAAATCGATTTGAGTTCTACCAGCAGTATCAAATAAAATTATTTCAGCTCCATTTAAATTAGCAGCACTTATTGCTCTTCTACAAATATCAGTAGGTTGCTGACCTTCTATAATAGGTAAAGTTAAAATATTATTTTGTTCTCCTAAAGATCTAAGTTGTTCTTGTGCAGCTGGTCTGTAAATATCTAGACTGACCATCATTACTTTTTTCTTTTTATTATTTTCTAAAAATTTTGCTAATTTTGCTGTTGTTGTTGTTTTTCCAGAACCTTGTAATCCAACTAACATCATTGGCACAGGCGGTACTGCGTTTAAGTTTATCTCATTATTCGTTGCACCTAATAAATCTACAAGCTCATCATAAACAATTTTAACAACCATATCCCCAGGGGAGGTAGACCTTATTATCTCTTGGCCTAATGCTTTTGGCTTAACTTTTTCAATAAAATCTTTTGCAACATCCAAAGAGACATCTGCTTCAAGTAAGGCTTGCCTAATACCTCTTAAACCTTCATCTACTTGAGCTTCATCAAGCGAAGGTGCCTTTTTCAGAGAAGAAAAAATTTCTTCAAATTTATTTGTTAAATTTTCAAACATATTTATTACGCATAGCAGTAACGCACTAGTGGGCGAACCCTCGCTGACTAGTGTCGATCTCTTTGTTTCCAAAGACACCGCAAAGTTAATGTTTTTGCGGAAACGGTAACAACCTATAATAGAGGTTCAAAAAGTCAATAAATAAGTTAAATATCTATGTATGGATATTAAAGCATTTAAAATGGACGGTTTAGGTAATGATTTTGTCATCATAGATAATAGACAAACAATTACAAATTTGACGAAAGAGCAAATAATAAAGATTTGTGACAGAAAATTTATTGGTTGTGACCAATTAATATTGATTAAAAAAAATGATATTTCAGATGCTTCGCTAGAATTTTATAATTCAGACGGAGGAATGTCTGGTGCGTGTGGAAATGGTACACGATGTATTGCTGATTTATTAGGTAAGGAAAACAACAAAAAAGAAATTGTCCTAACAACTTTATCTGGCAAATTAAAATCTAATATTGTCGGAGAAAAAATAGTTTCTACAGAAATAGGTGTAGCAAAAACAAAATGGGATGAGATTCCGTTGTCTAAAGAATTAAATACTAATAATTTAGGAATAAAAATTATTGACAAAAATAATAACGAATTTTCTGGTGGAACTGCTGTAAATGTTGGAAACCCACATGTGGTTTTTTTTGTTGATAATAACGAAAATTTTGAAATTAAAAAAATTGGACCAGAAATTGAAAACCATTCTTTCTTCCCAGAAAAATGTAATGTTACTTTAGCAACTGTTGTTAACAAAGAATTGATTAAAGTTAGAGTGTGGGAAAGAGGAACTGGACTTACTAAAGCATGTGGTACAGCAGCTTGTGCAACAGCTTTTGCTGCAAAACAAAATGGACTGGTAAATGATAAATTGGATATTGAATTTTCTACAGGTAGATTAACAATTTCAATTGATGAAAACAATAGTATTCATATGAAAGGACCAGTTTCAGATATCGAGGAGATAAATTTTAAAATTTAATGGGAATTTTTGAAAAATTTAAATCAGGTTTTAAAAAAAGTGCCTCAGCTTTTAAAACGGGTTTAAGAGATATAGTTGTAAAAAAAGAGATTGATGACAAAACATTAGACAAAATTGAAGATTACTTAATTCAATCCGATGTTGGTATTGTTTCGGCTTCAGAAATAAGAGAAATAATT
>CACKIQ010000047.1 GCA_902600245.1 uncultured Pelagibacteraceae bacterium
TCATCCAGTAATGTATCAGTTTCTTGATTAAGTTCGTCAATTTTTTCAGAAAATTCAATTTGTTTTCTTTCTTCCAGCTTTTCTTTGTTTTTTAAATCCTCAAGTTTTTTTGATAAATTTTCATGTTCCTCGAGTAACGTTTTATATTTTTCTTCAATCTGTGTTTTTTCAATTTCTAATTGATTTTGTTTTGTGCTTAAATTTTCGATATTTTTTTGTAATTCAGGATTTGTTAGATCTAAATTTTTTAATTCCTCTAATGCAATATTTAATTTTTTTTCTTTTTCGTTTATAGAATTCATATATATATGTTTATATTATTAAATAGATTCTTCTTAGTCTAGTCAGGATAATTTTGAGCAAACTACACAATGATTTAGCTAATTGCATCAGATTTTTATCAATTGATGCTGTTCAAAAAGCAAATTCAGGTCACCCAGGAATGCCAATGGGTATGGCAGATGTTGCAACAGTGTTATTCAAAAATTTTTTAAGATTTAATCCAAAGAATCCAGATTGGTTAAATAGAGATAGATTTGTTTTGTCTGCTGGTCATGGTTCTATGCTTTTATATTCTTTGCTTTACCTAACTGGATATAAAAGCATATCAATTAATAATATTAAAAAATTTAGGCAGCTTAATTCTATTTGTGCTGGACATCCGGAATATCATCCGAAAACAGGTATTGAAACTACAACAGGTCCTCTTGGACAAGGTGTATCTAATGCAGTTGGTTTTGCAATAGCTGAGGAAATTTTAAAAAATAAATTAGGTAAAGACTTAATTAATCACAAAACTTATGTTTTAGCTGGAGATGGATGCTTGATGGAAGGAATAAGTCATGAAGCGATGAGTTTAGCGGGACATTTAAAACTTAAAAATTTAGTTATGCTATTTGATAACAATTCAATTTCAATTGATGGTCCAACAAATCTCGCAGTTTCAGATAATTTTAAAAAAAGATTTGAAGGATATGGTTGGGATTATATTTCTATCAACGGTCATAATAAAAAAGAAATTTTTAAAGCACTAAAAAAAGTCCAAAAAGCTAAAAAACCTACTGTGATTTCTTGTAAAACAAAGATTGGATATGGTTCACCGAATAAATCAGGAAAAGCATCGTCCCATGGAAGTCCATTGGGAGTAGATGAAATCAAGCTTGTAAGAAAGGCATTAAATTGGAAAACCAAACCTTTTGATATCCCAAATAAAATTTTAAATGAATGGAGAAAAATTGGCCAAAGAGGTGATATTTTAGAAAAAAAATGGAACAAAGCATTAAAAAGAAAAAAAATAAAATTGGATCAAACTTTAAAAAATAACTTTACCACGGCGCTTAAAAAAGAAAAAGAGAATGCAATAAAGGAGCCAAAAAGTTTAGCTACTAGAAAATGTTCAGAAATGACATTGAATGCATTAACAAGACAAAAAAATAATTTAATTGGTGGCTCTGCTGATTTAGCGGGATCAAATAATACAAAAACTAAAAACCATAAAATAATTAAACCTGGAGATTTTACTGGTGACTATATTCACTACGGAGTGAGAGAACACGCAATGAGTGGGGTTATGAATGGTATCGCACTTCACAGTAATCTAATTCCTTATGGAGGTACTTTTTTAATATTTTCTGATTATTGCAAACCTTCGATCAGATTGTCTGCCTTAATGAAAAAAAGGGTCATTTATGTGATGACTCATGACTCTATTGGGCTCGGAGAAGATGGCCCTACCCATCAACCTATAGAACAGCTTTCGGGCTTACGTGCTATACCTAACCTAAATGTATTCAGACCCGCAGATAGAATTGAAACAATCGAGTGTTGGGAACATGCATTAAAAAGCTCAAAAACACCCAGCGTACTATCTTTAACAAGACAAAATTTAATTCCAGTAAGAAAAACATACACAAATAAAAACTTATGCTCATTAGGTGCTTATGAGGTTTTAAGAACAAATAAAAAAATTAATCTTACAATATTAGCGAGTGGATCTGAAGTTAATCTAGCGTTAGAGGTTAGCCATAAATTAGCCAAAGATAAAATATATTCCAAGGTGATATCAATGCCTTGTATGGAACTTTTTGAATTACAATCAAAATCTTATAAAAATAAAATTTTAAAAGAAACAAAAGTTAAAATATCCATTGAAGCTGGATCAAGCGATTGTTGGAAAAAACATGTAGGTGATAACGGTATTGTTTTTGGAATTGATAAATTTGGAAAAAGTGCACCCTATAAAGATATTTATAAATATTTTGGACTAGAGAGTACAAACATTAAAAATGTCACTAAAAAATTATTTAATAAATTAAATGACAATTAAAATTGGTATTAATGGAATGGGACGGATTGGTCGTATGGTTATTAGATCAATTGTCGAAAGTAGAAATAAAAATTTAAAAATTAATCATATAAACAACAGGTCAAATTCAGAGACTACATGTAAATTAATTAAATATGATTCTATACATGGAAAATTAAATGCTGATTTAGATTTTGATCCAAATCACTTAATAATCAATAGAAATAAAATTACATTTTCTCAAGAAACAAAAATTAAAGACATAGATTGGAAAAAACATGAAGTTGATTATGTTTTTGAATGTACTGGAAAATTTAATTCAAAAGAAAAGCTTCTTACACATATAGAAAATGGTGCAAAAAAGGTGATTGTTTCTGCTCCATGTAAAAATGCTGATAAAACAATAGTATTTGGTGTAAATGAAAATATAATTACCAAAGATGATGAAATAATATCTGCAGCGTCATGTACAACCAACTGTCTAGCACCAATAACAAGTGTTCTTGATGAAAATTTTGAGATTGAAAAAGGATTTATGACTACTATTCATGCATTTACAAGCGATCAGAGAATTTTGGATAATTCTCACAAAGATCCAAGAAGAGCAAGATCTGCAAGTCAATCTATAATTCCTACCTCAACAGGAGCTTCGAAAGCAATAGGAGAAATAATACCAAATCTAAAAGGAAAGCTAGAAGGTATTGCGATGAGAGTGCCTACTCTTAATGTTTCTCTTGTTGAATTAGTTTTTTGTACTAAGAAAGATGTTAGTATTACAAAAATTAATGATGCCTTTGAACAAGCATCAAAAAACAAATTAAAAAATATCTTAGAGGTCACTCATGAAAAATTAGTATCTATAGATTTTAATCATCATCCTGCTTCTGCAATAGTAGATGCTTCTTTGACAAATGTAGTTGGAAGTAATATGGGAAAAATATCAGCCTGGTATGATAATGAGTGGGGCTTTTCTAATAGAATGTGTGATATTGCTGAAACTTTGCATAAAACCTCTTAATGAGAAGCATTATAAACGAAAAGAATCTAAATAATAAAAAAATATTATTAAGACTTGATTTAAATGTTCCTTTAAAAAAAAACAAAATTACAGATACAACAAGAATAGATAAAATTCTTCCTACTCTAAATTTTTTGATAAAAGAAAAAGCTAAAATTATAATTTTATCTCATGTTGGTAGACCAAAAGGTAAAGTTGTTAAAGAACTCTCTCTAGAACCAATCCGTGAAGAATTACAAAAAAAATTAAATAAAAAAGTCAAACTTATTAGTGAAAATGTTAAAGAAATAAAAAGCAAAAATTTCTTTGATAATTATAGTGAGGAAATTTTAATTTTAGAAAATATTAGATTTTATCCTGAAGAAGAAAAAAATGATAATAAATTTGCAGAACTTCTGTCAAATCTTGCAGATATTTATGTAAATGAAGCTTTTTCTTGTTCACATAGAGCTCATGCTTCAATT
>CACKIQ010000048.1 GCA_902600245.1 uncultured Pelagibacteraceae bacterium
AGTAATAAGCAATTGGAATAGACAATGAAACCAAACAAGGTGTTAAAAGTAAAAACCATAAAGGTGGGTGTTCTGTGCTCAAAGGCTCCAAAAACATTATAGACTCTGCCCAGAATAAATTATCACTCTGACCAATAAAGAGTTTTTTAAATAAAAAACCAGCAAATATCGCTCCTATCGAGAGGATAAATAAAGGAACAAGCATTACTAATGGAGACTCATGTGTTTCCTCTATCTTGACCTCTTTATTGTTATACTCTCCATGGAAAGTTTTAAAAATTAATCTCCATGAATAAATAGATGTTAAAAATGCTGTAATTATTCCAATTCCTGCTGCATAATAACCAGTAGTATTACCTTTTAAATACGCAAATTCTATAATTGCATCTTTAGAATAAAATCCTGATAAAAATGGAAAACCTGTTAAAGCAAGTGTTCCAATAATCATTAAAGCATAGGTGTATGGTAACTTTTTCCATACACCACCCATATTATTTATATTTTGCTCATCTTTAAATGCGTGGATTACTGAACCAGATCCTAAAAATAATAAAGCTTTGAAAAATGCGTGAGTAAACAAGTGAAACATAGCAACATTGTATGCACCTACTCCTGCTGCAAAAAACATATAACCAAGCTGACTACATGTGGAGTAAGCAATTATCTTTTTTATATCTGTTTGAACTAGAGCGACAGTTGCTGCAAAGAATGCAGTAGTCATTCCAACAATAGTTATAAAATTTAATATTAACGGTGAATATTCGTAAATTGGTGAACACCTTACTACTAAGAAAACACCGGCTGTCACCATCGTTGCTGCATGAATTAATGCAGAAACTGGGGTTGGACCTTCCATCGCATCAGGTAGCCAAGTATGTAGCAAGATCTGTGCAGATTTTCCCATTGCTCCAATAAACAAAAGTAAACAAATTAAATCTATTGCTTTAACCTCAAAACCTAAAAATGATAAATTTTTATCTACAACTGTTGGAATTTGTTGAAAAACTTCTGAGTAATTAACAGTTCCAAATAAATAAAATATTAAGAAAATTCCTAAAGCAAAACCAAAATCACCAACTCTATTTACAACAAATGCTTTTATTGCAGCAGCATTTGCACTTTCCTTTTTGAACCAAAAACCAATTAAGAAATAAGAACATAAACCAACACCTTCCCAACCAAAAAATAATTGTATAAAATTATCTGAAGTTACAAGCATCAACATCGCAAATGTGAACAATGATAAGTAAGCCATAAATCTTGGTTTGTGCGGATCATGAGACATATAACCAATTGAATAAATGTGAACTAAAGCAGAAACAGAGTTTACAACTACCAACATTACAGCTGATAAAGGATCAATTAACATTGACCAATTTACATCTAGTGAACCAGAGCTTATCCAAGTAGCTATTACAATATTTTCCTCATACTGATTTACGATTACTTGATAAAAAACAAAAATTGATAGAAGAGCAGAAATTGAAACAAGGCCACTAGTTACTATTTCAGAATTTCTATCACCTATATATTTTCCAAAAAAACCTGAAATAATTGATGCAATAAGTGGAAGAAATATAATTGATAGTTCCATTATTATCCTTTCAACTTATCAATTTCTTCAACTCGTATTGTTCCAGAATTTCTGAAGTACACGACTATAATTGCGAGTCCTATTGCTGCTTCAGCGGCCGCAACTGTAAGTATAAATAAAGTAAAGACTTGTCCTGCCAAATCACCTAAAAAAATTGAAAAAGCAACTAAATTAATATTTACTGCGAGTAATATTAATTCGATACTCATTAATATGACAATTATGTTCTTCCTATTAAGGAAAATACCAATAACACCAATTGAGAAAATAACTGCACCTAAAGTTAAATAATGACCTAAGCCTATCTCAATCATCTATTTTAACCCCCTTATTACTCTGAACCTCTAGAACCTCAACTCCTTCAGCTCTTTCTCTAGATATTTGCTTTATATAGCTCTGTCTTTTAACACCAGATCTTTGTCTAAATGTTAAAACAATTGCGCCAATCATAGCTACTAAAAGGATCATCCCACTTATTTGAAACACATGAATATAGTCAGTATATAAAATCTGACCTAATGAATGTGTGTTACTTAGACTGGTTTGAGACAAAGAATTATTAACGTCAAATAAATCTGGTTTATACTTCCAACCTCCAATTACTATAATTATTTCAACAAAAATTAGAGTGCTAATTACCAGACCTATTGGAATATGTTTTGAACTATCTTTTGCAGCAAACCATTGATTTTTTTGTTGAGCTACATTTAACATCATAACAACAAATAAAAATAGAACTGCCACAGCTCCGACATAAACAATTAGCATTATCATTCCCAAAAATTCGGCACCTATCATAATAAAAAGACAAGAAATACTTATGAAATCAAGAATTAAGAAGAATACTGAATGAACAGTATTTTTAGAAGCGGTAACCATTATAGCTGAAACAACAGCAATTATAGAAAAAGTATAAAAGAAAATGGCATGTGCAATCATTTTTATCTATGAATATTGTCAGCTTTAATATTAGCGTCTAAAATATTCTCCCATCTATCTCCATTATCTAACAATTTTTCTTTTGTGTAATATAGCTCTTCTCTTGTTTCTGTAGAAAATTCAAAATTAGGACCTTGAACAATTGCGTCTACTGGACAAGACTCTTCACAAAGGCCACAATATATACATTTCATCATGTCTATGTCATATCGGGTTGTTTTTCTACTACCGTCTTCTCTTTGTGCAGACTCAATTGTAATAGCTTGTGCGGGACACACAGCTTCGCATAACTTGCATGCAATACATCTTTCTTCACCGTTTGGATATCTTCTTAAAGCATGCTCACCTCTGAATCTTGGACTTATTTTACCTTTTTCAAAAGGATAATTTATTGTTTTTTTTGGTTTAAAAAATTCTTTAATAGCCATATATAAACCCCCGAGGAAATCAGTCATAAATATTGTTTTAAAAAATCTAGAAATATTCATAATTAGCTCACAGGTAAAAGGTTAAAATAAAATAAATAACTTGCGGTAAGCACTACCCAAATTAAAGAAAAAGGAAGAAATACCTTCCAACCTAATCTCATAAGTTGATCATATCTATACCTTGGAACGATTGCTTTAACTAAAGCAAATAAGAAAAATAAAAGTAATATTTTTAAAATTAACCATATTGCTCCTGGCACCAATTTGAATGGATATAATTCAATAGGTGATAACCAGCCACCTAAAAACAATATCGCACCCATTGCACACATTAATAAAATGTTTGCATATTCACCTAACCAAAACATTGCATACATCATTCCAGAATATTCAGTTTGATATCCAGCAACTAATTCTGCTTCTGCCTCAGGTAAATCAAAAGGAGGTCTATTTGTTTCTGCCAATGCTGAAATAAAAAAAATTACAAACATTGGAAATAATGGGATTACAAACCATACATTTTGCTGAGCAATAACAATGTCATTTAAGTTTAGCGAGCCAACACACAATAATACGTTTATTATAATTACTCCAATAGATACCTCATAAGATACCATTTGAGCCGCAGACCGAATTGCGCCTAGAAAAGGATATTTGGAATTTGAGGCCCAACCACCCATTATAATTCCATATACGCCTAGTGATGAAACTGCAAACAAGTAAAGAATACCAACATTTATATCCGCTAATACTTGAGTTGCACTGAATGGAATTACTGCCCAAGCTATAAGGGCTAAGGTCATTGTT
>CACKIQ010000049.1 GCA_902600245.1 uncultured Pelagibacteraceae bacterium
AAAAAATATAATTTTATTAGTATTCAAAAAAATTTTGGTGCAGATCAAATTAAATTAAATAATTTATCAGAAAATATTAATGATTTCACAAGTGAGATTGATGAAAATAATAAAACTTTTGAGGACACAATTAGTATTCTAAATAACGTTGAAATGTTAATTACGTCAGATACTGCAGTTGCTCATTTGGCTGGAACAATGGAAATTAATACCTATTTACTACTTAGCTATAATCCTGAGTGGAGATGGTATATCGAGCTCCAGAAAAATTGTTTTTATCCAAATATTAATATTATTCAGCAAGACCAAATTAATGATTGGAATGGTGTTTTTGAAAGACTAGAAAAAATTATTAGTTAATTTAATACTGGCGGAAGAGGAGGGATTCGAACCCTCGGTACAAGTTTCCTCGCACGGTCATTTAGCAAACGACTGGTTTAAGCCTCTCACCCACTCTTCCATATGACATTGTGTATTAAGCGATTTTATTGAAAATTTAACTTTTATAAAGTATTTTTCTATTGCAATGAAAAATAAGTACTCAATATTTTCTCTTATTAAAAATGCTTTTTCGTATCATGAAAATTGGCATAAAGCGTGGAAAGACCCTACACCTAAAAATGAGTATGATGCTGTAATTATTGGAGGTGGAGGTCATGGACTAGCAACAGCTTACTATTTGGCAAAAAAACATAAAATGAATAATATTGCTGTAGTTGAAAAAGGCTGGATTGGTGGTGGTAACACGGGAAGAAATACTACTATAATTAGATCAAATTATTTATGGGATGCAAGTGCAGGTTTGTATGATCATGCTTTAAAAATTTGGGAAGGCTTATCTCAAGAACTAAATTATAATGTTATGTTTAGTCAAAGAGGAGTAATGAACCTTGCACATAACCTACAAGATGTTAGGGATCTTAAAAGAAGAACTCATGCAAACAGGTTAAATGGTATTGATGCAGTCTATTTAAATACAGAGGAAGTAAAAAAATTTTGTCCAATTATAAATACATCCCCAGATATTCGTTATCCTGTTTTAGGTGGAACATTACAAAGAAGGGCTGGTACAGCCAGACATGATGCTGTTGCGTGGGGTTATGCTAGAGGTGCAGATAAAATGGGAGTAGATATTATTCAAAATTGTGAAGTTAAAGGGATTAAGATTTCTGGAAATAAAGTCAAAGGAATAAATACTACAAAAGGTTTTATAAAAACAAAAAAAATTGGTGTTGTAGCTGCAGGCCATTCAAGTGTAATAGCAAAGATGGCTGGCATCAGATTACCACTTGAAAGTAAACCTCTACAAGCACTGGTTTCTGAACCAGTTAAGCCAATTATTGATACAGTTGTAATGTCAAATGCTGTTCATGCTTATGTTAGTCAGTCAGATAAAGGAGAGCTTGTAATTGGTGCTGGAACAGATGATTATATTTCTTATACTCAAAAAGGAAGCCATGACATTGTTGAAGGAACTTTAAACGCTATACTTGAACTATATCCTATTTTTAGTCGTATGAAAATGTTAAGACAATGGGGTGGTATCGTTGATATCTGTCCTGATGCAAGTCCAATAATTAGTAAAACGAATGTAAGTGGATTGTATTTTAATTGTGGTTGGGGTACTGGTGGTTTCAAAGCTACACCTGGATCAGGAGATTTATTTGCTCATACAATAGCAAATGACCAACCTCATAAATTAAATGAGGCTTTTAACCTAAATAGATTTGTTAGCGGTGATCTTGTTGATGAACATGGTGCTGCAGCTGTAGCTCATTAATGTTTCTAATTACTTGTCCTTTTTGTGGTGAAAGAGAGCAAAGCGAATTTAAAGCTGGTGGAGAAGCACATATAGAAAGACCCAAACAACCTACTGAATTATCAGACGATGAGTGGGCAGAATTTTTGTTCATGAGAAAAAATATAAAGGGAGTTCAGTTCGAAAGATGGAATCATATTCATGGTTGTAGGAAATGGTTTAATGTTATCAGAGATACTTCTAACGATGAAATTAAAGGAATATACAAAATGGGTGAAAAACCTCCAGTAGATTGATCATGTCAAAAAATTTAAGAGTTAAATCAAGTAAATATTTAGACGAGACTACAAGAGTTTCTTTCAAATTTAATGGAAAAACTTTTTACGGTTTTAAAGGGGATACGCTAGCGTCAGCATTATTAGCAAATAATATACATTTAGTAGGAAGGAGTTTTAAATACCATAGACCAAGAGGTATAATGACAGCTGGCTCTGAGGAACCAAACGCTATAGTTCAATTAAATAGTAATACTCAATTTACTGAACCAAACGTTAGAGCTACCGAAATAGAAATTTATGAGGGTTTAGAGGCCGAAAGCCAAAATTGTTGGCCAAGTGTTAATTTTGATATTGGTGGCATTAACAACTTTTTAGCCCCTATTCTCCCCGCAGGTTTTTATTATAAAACTTTTATGTGGCCTCCTAATTTTTGGAAATTATATGAATTTTTTATAAGACACTCAGCCGGTTTAGGTAAATCTCCTAAAAAAGCAGATAAAGAAATTTACGATCATAAATATATTCATTGTGATGTGCTGATCATAGGCGGAGGATTAGCTGGCATAATGGCTGCAAAAATTTCAGCACAAATTGGTTTTAAAACACTACTTGTAGAGGAAAAACCAAATCTTGGAGGATCAACAATTTATCAACAAGATAATATTAATGAAATAGATTACAAATCGCCTGCGTCCTGGTTAGAAAATGAAATAGATGAATTAAAAAATCTAAAAAATCTTGAAATTAAAACAAGAACATCTGTTTCAACCTTTCATGGTTATAATTTTTTATTAGCAAAAGAAAGTCTGACAGATCATTTGCCAATTGAAGAAAGAGAAAATAAAATAAGACAAAGACTTTTGAAAATAAGAGCTAAAAAAGTTATAGTATCAACAGGATCTATAGAACGTCCGTTAATTTTTGATAATAATGATAGACCTGGAATTATGCTTTCATCGGCAGTAAAAAAATATGCTGAATATTATGGCGTAGCTTGTGGTAAAAAAAATATCATTTTCACTAATAACGATACCGGTTATGAAACTGTTTTAAGTTTAATAAATAAAGGTATTAAAGTTGAGGCCGTAATAGATATTAGAGAAGATGCTAATTCAAAAATTGTAGAGGAAGTAGAAAAAAATAAAATTAAAATATTTAAAGGATACTGTGTAACAAATACATCAGGTTATAAAAAAATTAAATTTATTGAAATAATGAAATTATCGACTGATGGTGAAAATGTTGTTGATAAAAGCATTAAATTAAATTGTGACTGTTTAGGAATATC
>CACKIQ010000050.1 GCA_902600245.1 uncultured Pelagibacteraceae bacterium
ATTCTTTTGTAAAATTTTTTTTTAATATTTTAATGTATTTTTTTGTACCTGTTTCTAACCTTTTAACTCTTCCTAATTTTTCAGGCTTGGATAGATTTTTTGAAATGTTTTTATCTATAAGACCTTCAATTTTTTTTTCTATTCTGTCTGATAATTTCATTCCATCAGGACCAAATAATTTTAATCCATTATCATAATGTGGATTGTGAGAGGCTGTAATCATTATACCCATATTAGCCTTCATTTCCCTTGTTAACATAGCTAGACCATTAGTTGGTAAGGGCCCTAAAGTGTAAACATGCATACCAGCTGAAGCCAAACCTGATACAAGAGCTGGCTCAAGAGTATAGCCTGAAAGTCTCGTATCTTTTGCAATTATTGCTATTTGTTTTCTTTTTTTTTGCGATTTAAAATATGTTCCACTTGCAAGTCCGAATTTAAAAAACATATCTCCATTTATATGTTGGCTATTAATAGCACCTCTTATTCCATCAGTTCCAAAATATTTTTTGGTCATTAATTATTAATTATCTCATTAAAAACTTTAATGCCTTGCATAACTTCATTAACATCATGAATTCTTAAAATCTGAATACCTTGCATCATAAGATAAATTGAAGAAGCCATAGTTCCACCAATCCTTCCATTACTATCATTTTGTTTAGATATGTCTTTAATAAACCTTTTTCTTGAATTACCCACTAGTATAGGAAAACCTAAAGAATGAAAAATACTAATACGTCTTATAAGATTCATATTATGTTTCAAATTTTTTCCAAACCCGATTCCAGGATCCAAAATTATATTATTATGTTTAATTCCTGTTGCTCTTATTAATTTAATCTTATCCTCAAAATAATCATATATATCTAACAATTCATTTTTATATTTAGGATTGTTCTGCATATTTTCTGGGGTACCGATCGAATGCTGTATCACAAATGGAGTTTTGTATTTTTTTAAAATATTTATTGTATTAGAATCATAGCTTAACCCAGAGACATCATTTATTAACTTTACACCTAATCTAATACCATTTTCCATTATTAAAGATTTTCTTGTATCTAGAGATATTGGTATTTTTTTTACAATTAATTTTAATATTTTATTAATTCTATTCCATTCTTCTTTTTCATTTACTGGTTTTGATCCCGGTCTTGTAGACTCTCCACCAACATCAATTATAGATGCACCATTTTTATAAAGATTAACAGCATGACTAATGCCTTTATTTTTTTTGTTAAATTTACCCCCATCGGAAAAACTATCAGGAGTTAGATTTAAAATACCCAATATATTTGGAATTTTTTTAAAATTTAAATTTGAAAAATTTGATTTTTTTGACTTAATTTTTTTTAAATCTGAATTTATTTTTATTTTAAGTTTTTTTGGTAAATTTCTTATTTTATTTATTGAAATTTTTCTAATTTTTTTTCTTGTAATTATCTCAACATGGTCAAAAGATATTTCTTTAATCTGATGTAAAGGGATAGATTGTTTTTTATTTACTAAAATTTTTGATTGTTTGCCGAAATAGAAATTACACGCTCTTGTGTAATATCTTGACATTATTTTTTAATGAACAATTTTTGGTTTCAAACCCATCGCGCCTAAAGCTGAATCTTGATCATCTTTTGTTTCTGGATTATCTAAAATTTTATCTTTAGGATATAAATTTTTATTAATTATATTCTCTATTTCTTCACCAGTTAAAGTCTCATAAGTTATTAAAGCTTTTGCAATTTTATGTAGATCATCTATTTTTTCTGTTAAAATTTCCTTAGCTTTATTATATCCTTCATCTACAAGCTTTCTTATTTCTTTATCAATTTTCTGAGCAACTTCCTCTGATACCGATTGAGTTTGAGTAACAGATCTTCCCAAAAACACTTCTTCTTGGTTTTCCCCATATTCAACTGGACCCATTTCTTCACTCATCCCATATTTTGTTACCATTGCTCTTGCTAACTGTGTAGCCTGGTTAATATCAGACCCATTTCCTCCACCTGCTCCTGTAGATATATTATCTTTTCCAAAAATTAATTCTTCAGCTACTCTTCCTCCAAAACAAACAGCTAGTCTCGACTTAAGATATTTTATTGAGTAACCGTGTTTGTCTCTTTCAGGTAAGTTCATTACCATTCCTAGAGCTCTGCCTCTTGGTATAATAGTAGCTTTATGAATAGGATCGTAACTTGGCATATTAAACGACACAAGTGCATGTCCACCCTCATGGTATGCAGTTAGTTTTTTCTCATCTTCTGTCATTACCATTGAACGTCTTTCGGCACCCATCATAACTTTATCTTTTGCTTCCTCAAATTCTAGTAATGTGACTATCCTCTTATTTTTTCTCGCTGCTAACAAAGCTGCTTCATTAACTATATTTGCAAGATCAGCTCCTGAAAATCCTGGCGTACCTCTTGCAATTGTTCTTAAATTAACATCTGGCGCCATTTTTATTTTTTTTACGTGAACTTTTAAAATTTTTTCTCTTCCAATAATATCTGGGTTTGAAACCACTACCTGTCTATCAAACCTTCCTGGTCTTAATAGAGCTGGATCGAGCACATCTGGTCTGTTTGTTGCAGCTATAATTATGACACCTTCATTTGTATCAAAACCATCCATTTCAACTAATAACTGGTTTAAGGTTTGTTCTCTCTCATCATTTCCACCCCCTAGACCTGCCCCTCTACTTCTTCCAACAGCATCTATCTCATCTATAAAAATAATACATGGAGAATTTTTTTTACCTTGTTCAAACATGTCTCTCACTCTAGATGCTCCTACTCCAACGAACATCTCAACAAAATCAGAACCTGAAATAGTGAAAAACGGAACACCTGCTTCACCCGCAATTGCCCTTGCTAATAAAGTTTTACCAGTACCTGGAGGTCCAACAAGTAAAGCTCCTCTTGGAATTTTACCACCCAGCCTACTAAATTTTTTAGGATCTTTTAAGAATTCTACCATCTCTTCTACTTCTTCTTTAGCTTCCTCTACACCAGCAACATCATTGAAAGTAACCTTTCCTTT
>CACKIQ010000051.1 GCA_902600245.1 uncultured Pelagibacteraceae bacterium
ACGATACACCTAAAATAGTTTGGAAATATCTTTCAGCCGCTAATTTACTTTTTAAAATTCAAGATATAGAAATCACTGATGTTGAAAAAATTTCTACAATAGAAAAAGCTGTTAATGATAAAAATTATTCTGAGGAGGAGTTATTCGAATTTTATAAAAAATTCCAATTTAATATTAATCAATTGCTAAATGCAAAAGAGGCATATAAATCTCTATCTTCAATTGAGGCACGTGCTCTTTTATATCAAAGAACTCTTTTAACAGAGGAACCAAAAATCAAATTAGAATTTATAAAGATTTTAAAGGATCTATTTATATCTGATGATATAGGCGATGCCTTTGATATAGAATTAAAAAAATTTTTAGGTGAAATTAATGTTGAGGATGTCCCATCAAATTTTACGACATTTTATAATAGTAATTTAAACGAGAAAGAGACAGCAGATAAAAAGATTAAATATAATAGTAAAATTTTACATCAATCAAAACTTATAAATTATTTCAATGGAGACTATGCAAAATCTAAAATTGAAGAAGATCTAGATAAATTTTTAAAAAAAATTAAAAAAGATAAAAAATATTTTTTATCAAAAAAAGATATAATTTTTCTAGAGGCGCTTAAATCTGATGGAGTTAAAATTTCAAAAAAATATGACAGTCTATATGAGGTGAAGCAATCAGAAATGCCTGCCGATATTCAAACAATGATAGATAATAATGAGATGGGTGCTGCATTGTTGAGAATAATTGAGGTAATTGGACCTGACAAAATTGAAAATATTGATGAAGATACAGTTTATTTTATTATCAACACTTTAAATCAATTAAATGTTGATTTAATTAGAAATAAATTATTGCTAAAAGTTCTCCCTTTAAAAGTATAAAAATTATAATAAAATCAAGATATGGCTATCAGAACTATAATAACAGAACCTAATAAATTACTTAGACAAATTTCTAAACCAGTCAATGGTATTGGTAAAGAAGAGCAAAAATTAATGGATGATATGCTTGAGACAATGTACGACGCAAATGGAATTGGTCTCGCGGCGATACAAGTTGGCGTACCAAAGAGAATTATTGTAATGGATATTAGTAAGGATGAAAATAAAAAAGAGCCAAGATATTTCGTAAATCCAGTTATTAAAAATAAAGATCCTGAAAAAGCAACTTATGAAGAAGGCTGTCTTTCTGTGCCAAATCAGTTTGCAGAAATTGATAGACCTAGTAAGTGTGAAGTAGAATATCTTGATTATTATGGAGAAAAGAAATTGCTAAAAGCAGATGGTCTTCTTGCAACATGTATTCAGCATGAAATGGACCATTTAGAGGGAATACTATTTATTGATTATCTTTCAAAATTAAAAAAATCAATGATAATTAAAAAATTATCTAAGAAAAAATCTACGTCAGCAATTCTTTAAACATGCTAAAGAAAATAGTTTTTATGGGCACTCCCATGTTTGCTGTTCCAATTTTAAAATCACTTTATCAAAATGGATATCCTGTTTCTTGTGTTTATACTCAACCACCTCAAAAATCTAAAAGAGGTCAAAAAATTAACAAATCACCTGTCCAATTAATTTCAGAAACTTTAAATATAGATTTTAGAACACCAAATTCATTAAAAGAAAATTTAGAGGAATTAGAATATTTTAAATCATTAAAAGCAGATTTGGCAATAGTTGTCGCTTATGGTCAAATTATACCAAAGTCATATTTAAATTTAACTAAAAAAGGATTTATTAATATACATGCATCTATTCTTCCAAAGTGGAGAGGTGCTGCTCCTATTCAAAGATCAATTATGAATTTAGATAAAGAGACAGGGATTAGTTTTATGAAAATAGGAGAAGAATTAGATACTGGACCGGTATGTAACGTTTATAAAATTAATATAGAAAATAATTTAAATGCTGAAGATATTAGTGAAAAGCTATCGAGTTTGGCTGCGGAGAAAATTTTAGATAATATAGATAATATATATGAGGATAAAGCAAACTTTATAGAACAAAATCATTCATCAGCGACATACGCATCAAAAATTCAAAAATTAGAGGGGCAGATTAATTGGAAAGAAGATGCTAAAATTATAATTGGTAAAATAAATGGACTTTATCCGGTTCCAGGAGCTTATTTCATGTTTAACGGTGAGAGATATAAAATATTAAAAGCAGAAATTGGACAAGCACAAGGAAAACCAGGTGAGGTTTTATCTGACCATTTAGAAATTTCATGCGGAGATAAAAAATCAATAAAAATTAAAGAAATACAAAGACAAGGAAAAAAACCTCAAAGTATTGGAGAATTTGTTTTAGGAACACAAATTAAAAAGGGTTCATTTTTATAATGAATAGATACCAAATACTTATTGAGTATGTAGGGACAAATTTTAGAGGATGGCAAATTCAAAAAAAGGGCCCAACAATTCAAGGATTAATTCAAGAAAAATTATCAAAATTATTAAAAGAAAAAATTATTTTACATGGTCAAGGAAGAACTGATGCAGGAGTTCATGCATTTGAGCAATCCGCACACTTTGATTGCAAAAACAAAATAACTGATAAAATTAAATTTTTAAAATCCATAAATCATTTTTTAAATTTAAAAGATATTGCAATTAAAAATATAAAAAAAAGAAACAATAATTTTCATGCTAGATTTTCAGCAAAACAAAGAATTTATAAATACTTTATTTTTAATCAAATAAGCCAACCAATAATTGAAAAAAATAGAGCATGGCATGTTCGTAG
>CACKIQ010000052.1 GCA_902600245.1 uncultured Pelagibacteraceae bacterium
AATTTACATCTAATTTTACCTCTAAATATGCTAACGACGCAAATCGTAGAAACTCTAGAGATGAAAGTAAAAAATTAAATGAGGTTGATTATGGACACAAAAAAATGTCGTTACATAGTGAAGCAAGTTTTTCTCCAAGTTGGCCTGAAGTTGTCTGGTTTTTTTGCAACGATATTGGTCAAAATAAATCAGGAAAAACAACTTTTTGTGACGGACAAAGCTTATGGAAAGAATTAAATTTAGAGACGAAAAATTTTTTTCTTCAATATCCATTAAAGTTTGAATTAAATATACCATTAGGATTTAGAAAAAAAAAAAGTACTAAAAATTGGAATATTGGTAAAATAGGCACGAGTATAGGAAAATTAGATTATAAAAGAGGATATTTAAGGATAAATCAAACAAGATTTGCAGTAAATATAAACAGATTTAATTCTAAATTTAATTTTTCTAATCATTTTTTATACAAAAATACAGATCCCACAATTTTGCGTTGGGAAGTTTTAGGATGTAAAAAAATCCCAAAAAAAGTAATTAATGATGTTGAAAAAAAATCATTAGAGTTAACATATAAGCACGAGTGGAAAAAATCTGACTTGATAATGGTTGATAA
Source organism: uncultured Pelagibacteraceae bacterium (assembly GCA_902600245.1). Lineage (GTDB taxonomy): Bacteria > Pseudomonadota > Alphaproteobacteria > Pelagibacterales > Pelagibacteraceae > Pelagibacter. The sequence continues at coordinate 614 of CACKIQ010000052.1, forward strand.
TAGAAGATTTATGCATGGCAGAACTGCATTAAATAAAAAAATTAAAAGGGATATATTAAATATTCAAACTTTAGAATCTAATTTTTAATATAAATCAAAAAGAATGCTAACTACTAAAAAAGATTTTGAAAAAATTTTTACTAAACTAAGTATCAGAAAAAAAGACAGTATCTCTGTGGTATCAAATTCTTTAGGAATTTTACTCTACAATAAAAAAAAAAAAAAAAAATTTAAAGTTGAAAATATACTATTAGCTTTAAAAAAAATTGTTTCAATTCATGGATTAATAATGATTGATGCCTTTAATTGGGATTTTTGTAAAAAAAAAATCTATGATTATAAAAATAGCACAAATTCGATTGGTGCGTTGGCTAAAAGCGCTTTGAATGATCACGAATTTAATAGATCAAACAATCCTATTTATTCTTTTTTAATTTATGGAAAAAACAAAAAAAAAATATGTAATTTAAAACATGAAACTTGTTTTGGTATGGATACTCCATTTGGAGAAATGATAAAAAATAAAGGAAAATGTTTAATTATTGATCTTGATTTTAGAGCAAGTGCATATGTCCATGTTGCTGAACAATTAGCAAATGTGGAATATAGATTTTTTAAAAAATTTCAGGGAATAATGATTAAAGATGGTAAAAAGGAAAAAATTTCAACAAAAATGTTTTGCAGAGATTTAAGGAAAAAAGTTGATACATTTACACATCCTTCTTTTAAAGAGGTCCTTTTTAAAAATAAAGCTATTAAAGAAGTAAAAGTAAAAAATATTTTATTTACTTTAATAGAAATAGATAAAGCACATAAATTAATTTTAAATGATCTAAAAAATAAGAGAGAATATACCTACCCAATCAGAATAAAATGAGTTTATTTAATTTAAGTAAGTTTTGTAAGGAAAAGTCTATTTTTATTGATTCAGAAACTAAAGAGGAAATTAAAGTAAAAAATTTATTAAATTACAAAAAAAAATTTAACTTAAATTTTAAACAAAAAAAATTAGCATTAATTTTTGCAGATAATTCTTTAAGTTTTTTAATTAATTATTATTTATTTATAGTTCATAATTATTTATTAATGCCTATTCCTGCATTAACAGATGAGAAAGAGATCAAAGAAATAATTAAAAAATTTAGACCGACCATAATTATTATTAAATCAAATATTGTTGCTAAAAATTTGCGTTCATATAAAAAAATAAAAATTATTCGAGATCATCAAATTCTTAAAATCAAAAAACAAAACAAATATAAAATTAATAAAAATTTAAGTCTATTGTTAACTACATCTGGTTCTACAGGATTTAAAAAATTTGTAAAAATATCTAAACAAAATTTTCTATCTAATACAAAATCTATTATTAAGGAGCTAAATATAAAAAAAAAAGACATTGCAATTACGACATTGCCCCCAGAGTATACTTATGGGCTTTCAATTATTAATACGCATTTATATGTTGGTGGTAAAATAGTTATAAACAACAGAAGTGTAATTGAAAAAAAATTTTGGGATAATTTATATAATTATAAAGTAACAAATTTTGGAGGTGTGCCATTTACATATGAGATATTAAAAAAATTAAAATTTGAAAAATTAATAAGTAGATTAAAAAATTTAAATTATTTAACACAAGCAGGTGGAAAGCTTACGAATTCAAGTCATAAGTATTTTTTGAATTTATTAAAAAAACATAAAAAGAAATTTTATATTATGTATGGTGCAACAGAAGCGACATCCAGGATGTCCATATTGTCTGCTAATTCTAATAAGATAGGAAGCATAGGAAAGCCAATATACAAAACAGAAATGTGGTTAAAAAAAAATAATTTAGAAAATAACAATATCGGTGAAATTCAATTCAAAGGTAAAAATATTTTCAAAGGTTATGCCAAAAGCTTTAAAGATCTTAATACTTTAGAAAATGAAAAAATAT
>CACKIQ010000053.1 GCA_902600245.1 uncultured Pelagibacteraceae bacterium
AATATATTACTTTCCTTAAATATTGTTTTGTTAACTTTAAGCAACTCAATTTCGTCTGAAAAAAATATTACTTACATGCAAATATTACAGAATCCTAATGATTTGGATTTAAATCTTAAATATGCTCAGCAGCAGGGAAAGATGGGTAATTTTAAACAAACAATCTCTACTCTTGAGAGATTAAACATGATCTATCCAGACAATATTGAAATTAAATTATACCTTTTATCTATTTTAGTTCAAATTGACTCACCAGAAAAAGCAGGCACAATTATAGAGGAAATGAAATTAGATAGAGATCTAAGTTCTGAAGATTTAGTCACGTTACAAGAATTAGAGGAAGAACTAAGAGATAGGGAACCTAGTTTGTGGACATTGACTGCAGATATTTCTACAGGTGGTGTTTATACAGACAATGTAAATAGTGTCTCAAAAACCAGAACTAAAAGTTCATCTGATGAGAGAGTTCCATTTAATTCTGCAAAATATGACAGAACTTTATCTGGTGGAATTGGGATATCAGCCTCTAGACCACTAGGAGAGGAATCTTCTTTTCTTGTAAATCTCTCACATACAACTTCAGAACAATATCAAGAACCAGATGATGATTTTCAAAGTTATGGTTTAACTTTAGCTGTAGACACAGTTTTAGGAAATCAATCTCTAAGTCCGTATTTCATTGTAAGTAAGAGTGATTATCAAACTGATGCAGATAGCTTTTCATTAATGGGAGGAATAGGAGGGTTTTTCACAATTGGAGAAAGAAATTCAATTAGTTATGGATATTCTTATTCAGACTCAAAGGGAAATCAAAATACAAGTGATACCACGGCTCGTGAGACTAACTCTATTGGTCATGGAATAACATTGGGTCATGATTTTATAGTAAATGAAGTAATAACAACCTCACTTACTTTAGGATATAATAATAGCAACGCTATAGTTGGTGCTGGAAATGATTATGAAAATTATGATTTTGGGTTAGGAATTAATTTTGGATTTCCTTGGGCATATATTTCAATTAGTAACGCGATAAGTTTTAACGATTATAAAGTTGAAGACACTTCTGTTGTTTCAGGAATGCTAAGGTCAGACTATACAAATACTTTTGATATAATGCTGACTAAGGCTGTTGGAGACATTTTCCCAACTATTGATCCAAATAGATCTTTATTTATTAACATGTCTTTTGAAAAAATAATATCAGAAGGAAATATAGTTAATTATGACTATATAACAGATTCATTTTCTCTAAGTTTTACAAAATCACTTAGACTGAATTAAATAAATTATTATATCATTCTCATAAATAGCCATTTACAAGGTTAAAAAGACCCATTTTGAATAAAAATTTTATTTTTTTTTTTATAAAATTTGGTATTTTTTTTTCGTGAAAAAAATTATCTTAATACTAGCATCTGTTTTTACTTTGTTGGCTCTACCTTTACAAGCCGCAGAAAAACTTAGTATTGAAAAACAATTAATTGGTGTAGTAGGTGCAACATCAGGTATTGTTAAAACTGAAACAAGAGAACTTAAACCAGGAGATAAAGTTTATTTGAATGAGACCATTTATGCTGGTGCTAATTCAGGAACTCAAATTTTATTATTAGATCAATCAACATTTACTGTTGGTGAAGACTCTGAAGTAGTTATGGATACATTTGTTTATGATCCAGCTACTAATGATGGAAAAATTGTAGCAAGTGTTAAACAAGGAAGTCTAAAAGTTATCTCAGGTTTAATTAGTAAAAACAATCCTGATAACTTAACCGTAGAAGTTCCAGAAGGAACTTTAGGTTCAAGAGGAACAGAATTTCAAACAATAGTATCTAAAGGTAGAACTGATACTTTACTAATTGGTCCTGGTAAAAATAATACACTCGGCATGAGAGCAGGTGCTGTATTAGTTGGAAATAATTTAGGACAAACTTTATTAGATAATCCTTACAGCATGACATCAATGACTAAAGGAAAAGCACCTGGTCAAGCTAAAAAAATTACAAAAAACCAACTTAAGAAATTTAATAAAAAAATGAAAGCTTTAAGAGTGGCAAAGCTTTCACCAGATGAGACAAGAGCTGAGAGAAAAGAACTTAGAAAATCATTGAAAAAAGAACTTAAGGCCCTTGGTTTTGATAAAGAGGAGATAAAAACAGTCATAAAGGAAAATATTAAAAAAGATAAAAAGAAAAAAGTTGCAATTAAAAAAGACAGAGCTGAAAAGAAAAAAGCTGAAGCAAAGAAAAAGAAAAATAATAAAAAGAAAAAAGCCAAAGTAAATAAAAAGAAAAAAGGTAAAAAGAAAAAAGCAG
>CACKIQ010000054.1 GCA_902600245.1 uncultured Pelagibacteraceae bacterium
AATATTTTTTAGCCTCACTAAAACTATAATCTTTGTATAGATTTTGAGTTGCTACACTATCATTTCCTAAAAAATCACCCAATGATATCCAATCTCCTGTTTTTTCATAAGCATTATCTGGAGAAAGCGGGAAATTATATGGAATTTTATTTTTGTTTTTTTTTATCCATTTATTAAATTCTGATTGTGATTTTAAATTAAACTGTTGAATATATTTTTTTGCTTCCTCATAAGGCATCCAATCAACTTTATAAGATGGTCTACTATCAAAAAACTCTGACCATCCTTTCCATCCCTTATTTTTATATGTTCTATCAGGATGATATGGAATATCTTTAGGTCTGTCCCGCCACACTTTATATTGAGTTGATGTATAAATACCCGCTTCCTTAACTCTTATTTTAGCATTTTCATAATTATCAAAATTAAAAAAAGCTATACGATCCCATATTTTGAGTTTAATTGACTCGTTAAATTTTTCTGAATCAACCTTTTCTAAAATTTTTATGTTTGTAATGCCATCTATAGGAGAGCCTGTTCTGGGTTTTTTTCCCAAAGAAATTATCCGTAAATGTTCAATAATTCTTTTATCAGAGTCTCCTAAAGCTCTAACTGTGTTTGACACTTCTTCAAAACCTTGGTCTTTCGCAGCATCTGATGGGGATTGATTATCTGGAATATAAATTGGAATTAATATGTAGCCATATTTTTTATTCTTGCTTAATCTTAATGCTCTTCCAGCTGCTTGAACAATATCTATTTTGCTTTTTTTTGGATCAGTAAAACATATGCAATCTATGGCTGGTAAATCAACACCTTCAGTTAAACATCTCGCATTAGTCATAAGTCCTTTATTTAATTCAAATAATTTCATCTGTGTAGCTCTTTGGGACGTTGGCATGTCTCCTCTAACATGAAAGGAATTTATTTTTTTGTATTGTGGATATATTTTAGAAATTAAGTCTTGTTGTTTTCTAAAGTTATCAGCTCTTTCTATAGATCTATGGAACGATATTGCATTTTTTATATTTAAATCATTAATAGCTTTTCTTAAAGCTATAGCTGTAGCAAGTTCTCTGGCAGTTATATTTTTTAAATCTTTTTTGACTTCAAGAAATTTGTTTGATTCATAAAGATATAATATGTCTCTCTCATAAATTTCAAAAGTAAGAACACGATAGTCTGAAATTATTGGGGGATTTGAATTTATAGCATCCTTAAAACTTAGCTCGTAAATAATTTCACCATAAATATTTGTATTATCCATTGAAACATAGTTATTTTTATCCCCTCTAAAGACTCTTTCAGTTGCAGTCATAAAAAGTCTTTTTTCAATTTTGATATTCTTATCATTAAGTAGATAAGCCATTAATTTTTTGTTTGAGCCCACAGTTTTATGGGCTTCATCCATAATTCCAAAATCAAATTTAAAGCCTTTGGAGCCAATTGATGTTGCTTTTCCTGATTGATATGTTGTGAATACAATTTTAATTTTTTTGGTTTTTTTTCTTAAAAAATTTCTTATTTTTCTTGGATCTGTATCAACTTTAATTCCTAAATCAGCTGCAAGTGATACCATTTCGTCTTGATTTTCTTTAACTGTTGTATCGCTACATACACAAAACCAATCCGCATCAATATTGTTGTTAAAAAATTCTCTAGTCCACACTTTAAGAGTCTGCTGCAATAAAGCGAGACTTGGAACGGCAATAATTATTTTTTTTGAATTTAAAGTTTTTGTTATCCAAAAGGCAGTCAGGCTTTTTCCAGTACCGCAAGGCATTATAATTTTTCCTCTTTTATTTTTTTTGAAAAATTTTTTTGATAGATTGATAGCCATTTGCTGATGTTTTTTTGGTTTAAAGATTATAGGCTTTAATTTTTTTCCTTTAGATTGTAATTTGATTGCGTTGAAAAGATTGTTGTCATCTAGACTTAACCAAGTATCTAGCAGTTCAAATCCTACATTTTTTAAATATTTATTTTTTTTTGGCGGTCTATCTGATGTACTACAAATGATTCCGTGGGAAATATTTTTGCAGTAATTAAAAGTTAAATTATTAAAAGTTGCCAAATCACCTTTTATCCTTAAAGTCTCTCCAGTCTCAGACCTGTATTTGCATTGAACTGCCCAATACTCTTTATCAAATGTTTCAGCAAT
>CACKIQ010000055.1 GCA_902600245.1 uncultured Pelagibacteraceae bacterium
TAGCTTTGATGAATGTGTGAAGAGATACATAAAATCAGTAAACGCAGGTCTATTAAAAATTATGTCTAAGATGGGTATTTCAGTTCTAAGCTCTTATAGAGGTGGATGTAACTTTGAAACCGTAGGTTTAAGCAGAACAATTGTTGCAGATTATTTTCCGGGAGTTGTCTCAAAAATTTCAGGTATTGGACTTACGGGTATAGAGAAAAAAATTCGAGAGATTCATAAAGAAGCATTTGAAAGTTCTGAAACTATTTTGCCAATAGGTGGTATATATAGATATCGTAAAAATGGTGAAATACATCAATATCAGGGAAAATTAATTCATTTACTTCAAAGCGCTGTTGGATCTAATTCCTATGATGCTTATAAAAGATATGTAGACGGTATTTATAGTTTACCACCAATAAATCTTAGAGATTTAATTGATTTTAGAGAAAAAAAATTAAGTGGACCAATAGATATTTCGGAGGTTGAGCCAATAGAAAATATTTTAAAAAGATTTGGAAGTGGAAGTATGTCTCATGGAGCTTTGTCGAAAGAGGCACATGAAACTTTAGCTACTGGTATGAATCGGATCAAAGGAGCTTCGTGTAGCGGAGAGGGCGGTGAAGATGCAAGTAGATTTAAAGTTTTAGATAATGGTGACAGCGCGAACTCAAGAGTAAAACAAATAGCTTCTGCGAGATTTGGAGTTACAGTTAATTATCTTAACAATTGTAATGAGATAGAAATTAAAATTGCACAAGGTGCTAAGCCTGGTGAGGGAGGTCAGCTACCAGGATTTAAAGTTACAGAGGAGATTGCTAAACTTAGACATTCAACTCCTGGAGTAACTTTAATATCACCACCACCACATCACGATATTTATTCAATCGAAGATCTTGCACAACTAATTTATGATTTGAAACAGATAAATCCTAAAGCAAGAATTGGAGTTAAGCTTGTTGCTTCCTCTGGAGTAGGAACAATTGCAGCTGGTGTAGCTAAAGCAAAAGCAGATATAATATTAATTTCTGGACATAATGGTGGAACAGGAGCAACTCCACAGACTAGTGTTAAGTATGTTGGAATACCGTGGGAAATGGGTTTGACGGAAGCAAACCAAGTATTAACTTTAAATAATCTTAGACATAAAGTTACGTTAAGAACTGACGGTGGAATTAAAACTGGAAGAGATGTGGTGATAGCTGCAATGATGGGTGCTGAAGAATATGGAGTTGCTACTACAGCATTAGTTGCAATGGGATGTATAATGGTAAGGCAGTGTCATTCAAATACATGTCCTGTAGGCGTTTGTACTCAAGATGAAAAGCTCAGAGAAAAATTTACCGGAACTCCAGAAAAAGTAGTTAATTTGTTCACATTTATAGCTAGTGAAGTAAGAGAAATATTAGCAAATTTAGGTTTTAGATCATTAAATGAAGTGATTGGTAGGACAGACTTGTTAAAACAAGTTAGTAAGGGTTCTCCAAATTTAGATGATTTAGATTTAAATCCTTTATTTGTTCAAGCTGATACTGGAAATAATCCAAGGTATTGTGAGGATCAAGAAATAAATAGTGTACCAGATACTCTTGACCAAGAAATCTGGCCAGAAATTGAACAAGCTTTAGATAATTCTGAAAAAATTGAAAAAGAATATCAAATAAAAAATATTCACAGGGCTGTAGGCACAAGAGTTTCTCATCATTTGTATAAAAAATATGGTTACGAAAAACTTGATGAAAACTTTTTAGTTTTAAATTTTAAAGGGTCAGCGGGTCAATCATTTGGTGCATTTTCTTCAAAAGGGTTGAAACTTGTATTAAAGGGAGATGCAAATGATTATGTTGGTAAAGGTTTATCAGGAGCTACTATTTCAATAAAATTACCTGAAGAGAGTAATTTAGTTTCAAATGAGAATACAATTTTAGGGAATACTGTTCTTTACGGAGCTACTTCAGGAAAACTTTTTGCTGCTGGCCAAGCCGGTGAAAGATTTTCTGTAAGAAATTCTGGCGCAGTGACAGTAATTGAAGGATGTGATTCTAATGGATGTGAATATATGACTGGTGGAACTGTAGTAATATTAGGTGACGTTGGTGATAATTTTGCAGCTGGTATGACAGGTGGAATGGCATTTATATATGATAAATCTCAACAAT
>CACKIQ010000056.1 GCA_902600245.1 uncultured Pelagibacteraceae bacterium
GATATTAAAGTTAGTGGTTTAGATGGTATTAATATCAGTGTAGACAGTCTAAATTCAGATATTTTCAAACAAATAACTGGTCACGATAGATTAAAAGAGATTTTAGATGGTATTAAAAAATTACAACAATTAAAATTTAAAAATATTAAAATTAATGCTGTGCTTCTTAAAGAAGTTAATGATAATGAAAAAGATTTTCAAGATTGGGCTAATTTTATAAAAAATAATAAAATTGATTTTAGGTTTATCGAATTAATGCAAACGGGAGACAATCTAAACTATTTTAAAAAATATCATGTATCCGCAAATAAATTTGTTGAGTATTTACATAAAAATAATTGGGTAATACAGACATTTGGTAAAGATTCTGGTCCTGCAAAAAATTATATAAATCCAGAATATAAAGGTAAATTTGGTGTGATAGCCCCCTACTCTAAAGATTTTTGTAAAAGTTGTAATAGATTAAGAATAACAGCTAAAGGAGATTTAAGATTATGTTTATTTGGAAATACAGGAATAAATATTAGGCATTTAATGCAAAAAGATAATCAAAAAGAGGAGTTAAAAGATCTAATCTTAAAACAACTTAATTATAAAAAAGAAACTCATTACTTAGAATTAGGAGAGACAGGTTTAACTAAAAATTTATCAACTACTGGTGGATAATATGAAAAATTTAAAAATTGTTAGTGATAATGATCTAAAGGATTGGGCAAAAGAAATATTTGAGAAAAACTCTTTTAAAATGATTGATGTTTCAAAAAAAAAAGAAACATTTAGACGTGCTTTAGCTTCTGGAAAAATTTATGTTGGTGATGAAGTTTTTGAGCTAATTAAAAATAAGGAAATGCCAAAAGGTGATCCAATAACTTTAGCGGAAGTATCTGCGGTTTTAGGTGTAAAAAAAACAAGTGAATTAATTCCACTTTGCCATCCTTTAACAATAGACCATACTGCTTCAAAAATTATAATGAATGAAGAAGATAAATCTCTTGAAGTTTTTTGTGTTGTCTCAACTTATGCAAAAACTGGTGTTGAAATGGAAGCAATCATGGGTGTTAATACCGCTCTAATTACAATTTATGATTTAAGTAAAATAATTAATCCAAACCTCAAGATAGATAATGTAAAATTACTGATCAAAGAAGGTGGAAAAAATGGGTTATGGAAAAATCCCGATGGTCTACCAAATTTTTTAAAAGATTTATTTTGAAAATATAATGAAAGTTAAGATTGAATTATTTGGTGCTGCAAGAGATTTTAGTGAACAAAATTTATTAGAATTAGATTTAGATCAAAAATCAACAATAAAAGATATTCGAAAAAAAATAATTCAATATTTAGATCAAAAATTTAATGGCAATGAAAACTATAAAAAAATTGTCCATTCTTCAGCTTTTTGTTCAGAGAAAAATAATATTGTTAGCGACAATTATAAAATAACAAATAACGAAAAAATAGGTATCATACCTCCTATAGGAGGAGGTTAATGCTTCATACAAAAATTGTAGACAGTAAAGATAATAAACTATCAATAAGTGATGCAGAGAAGTTTGTATCTTCTGTCGAATTTGGAGCATCAATATTTTTTACTGGCACAGTAAGAAATATAAATAATAATAAAAGTGTGATTGGCATTACATATGATAGTCATGATGAGCTTGTGATAAAAAGTTTTGAAGAAATTTATAAAGATGCAAATGAAAAACTTAATATTCAAGATAAAGCCGTTTTTATAGAACACGCTAAAGGTTATTTAAATCTTGGAGAAATCAGTATTATTATTGCTGTGGCTTGCAAACATAGAGATCAAGCATATGTTTTATCTAGATATATTATCGAAGAAATTAAAAAAAGATCTCCCATCTGGAAAAAAGAACACTATACAGACAATCAAAGTGATTGGTTAAAAGGTAACCCTATAGTTAATGAAAAAATTTAAACACTCAGAAATCACACCAGAAAAAATTTATAAAAATAGAAGATCATTTTTTAAATCCATACCAGTATATAAACTTGCTACTTCATCACCATAGCCATTAAACATTAAAGTTTTA